>JAYZVO010000118.1:0-4639 GCA_036155555.1 Myxococcota bacterium | reverse complement strand
CTGGGGGGCGGGTGTTGTGTCCCTGTTCTAACCCACCCCGGCGCCTCTTTTTTGCGCTGTTTTGAAAGCGTTCAGGCTTCGACAGGTTCTTCGACCGCAGCTTCCTGAACTTCCTCTTTCGGTTGCTCGGGGGATTCGCCAGGCCCCTGTCCTTCGAGGACGATCTCCTCGTTGTTCTCCGCGTCGTCTTCCTCCGCGGGCTCCTCTTCATCTGCGAGGATGCGGTCGATGGCGGCGCGCTCCTCATCAGTCAGTGGCTTGACCGTGAAGGTGAGCTTGCCATCGGTGAGGTCGAAGTGCGCGCGGCCTCCATCCTCGAGCTGCCCAAAGAGGATCTCGTCAGCGAGCGGGCGCTTGATGTGCTCCTGAATGATGCGCGCCAGCGGACGGGCGCCGAGCAGCTCGTCGTAGCCTTCGTTGGCGAGCCATTCGCGCGCTTCCTCGGAGAGCGAGATGCGCACGTGGCGGCTGGCCAGTTGCAGCTCGAGCTCGCGCGTGAACTTGTCCACGATCGTCGTCACGATCTCGAGCGGCAGCGGCGCGAAGGTGATCGTGGCGTCGAGGCGGTTCCTGAACTCTGGAGGGAAGAGCTTCTCGAGCGCTCGCGATGAGCTCGAGAGGTCGATCCCCTTGCCAAAGCCGACGGTTTTTTGCTGCATCTCGCGCGCGCCAGCGTTGGTCGTCATGATGATGATGACGTTGCGGAAGTCCGCCTCGCGACCCGAGTTATCCGTCAAGCGCGCGTTGTCCATGATCTGGAGCAAGACGTTGAAGATGTCCGGGTGTGCCTTCTCGATCTCATCGAGCAGGACAACGGAGTGGGGCGATTTGCGCACGGCTTCGGTCAACTGACCGCCTTGATCGTAGCCGACGTATCCGGGAGGTGCACCGATGAGGCGGCTGACCGCGTGACGCTCCATGTACTCGGACATGTCAAAGCGGATGAAGTCCACGCCGAGCGAGAGCGCGAGCTGCTTCGCGACCTCGGTCTTGCCAACACCCGTGGGGCCAGCGAAGACGAAGTTGCCGACAGGTTTGTCCGGGCGCGTGAGCCCTGCGCGGCTGAGTTTGACGGCCTGGACCACGGCCTCGATGGCGGCGTCCTGGCCAAAGACGTTCTTTTTCAGCGTCCCTTCGAGCTGGCGCAGGCGCTCCTTGTCGTCGCCTTTGACGTTGATATCGGGGATGCGCGCGATCTTGGAGATGACCTCCTGCACGCGCTCGACATCGATCAGGACATCCTTGCCAGGGGTGCGTTGCAACTTGAAGCGAGAGCCCGCCTCGTCGATGACATCGATGGCCTTGTCTGGCAGGCGTTGCTCGCGCATGTACTTGAAGGAGAGGTCTGCTGCGGCGTCGAGCGCCTCGTCTGTGTAGGTGACCTCGTGGAATTCTTCGTAGTGTTTGCGCAAGCCGCGCAAGATCTCGCGGGTCTCTTTGACGCTCGGCTCGAGGATGTCGATCTTCTGGAAGCGGCGCGCGAGCGCGCGATCCTTGTCGAAGCTGCGCTTGAACTCCTCGTGCGTGGTCGAGCCGATGCAACGCATGTTGTTGGCGAGCGCGGGCTTGAGCAGGTTCGAGGCATCCATGGTGCCGCCGCTCGTGGCGCCAGCGCCGACGATGGTGTGGATCTCGTCGATGAAGAGGATGGCGTTTTCCTCCTTCTCGAGCGCCTTGACCACGGCCTTGAGGCGCTCTTCGAACTGGCCGCGGAACTTCGTCCCGGCGAGCAGCGAGCCCATGTCGAGCGACCAGATGACCGCGTCGCGAAGTGGCGCGGGCACGTCTCCTTCTGCGATCTTGAGCGCGAGCCCCTCGACGATAGCGGTCTTGCCGACGCCAGGATCACCCACATAGATCGGGTTATTCTTGCGACGACGGCAGAGGATCTGGACGGTGCGCTCGACCTCATCGTGGCGACCGATCAGAGGATCGATCTTCCCGTCCATCGCCTTCTCGACGAGGTTGGTGCAGAAGGCTTCGAGCGGGTTGTTGACCTGTTCTTCATCCTCGAGCTCGTCATCTCCTGAGTACATGGAGTCCTCCTTCCAATCGCCTTCGCCTTCGAGCTTGGAGATGCCGTGGGAGATGTACTGGACGACATCGAGGCGCTCGACGCCCTGGTTTTGCAGGAAATAAACCGCGTGCGAGTCCACCTCGCTGAAGATGGCCACGAGCACGTTACCGCCGTCGACCTCTTCCTTCCCGGAGGAGCGCACGTGCATGATCGCGCGCTGCATGATGCGCTGGAACGCGAGCGTCTGCATCGGCTCGATGTGTGCGCTCATGGGGAGGGACTCGAGGTCCTCGTCGAGGTAGTTCTCGAGATCCTGCTTGAGCTCCTCGACGTCCGCGCCCACGTTGCGCAGGATCTTGGCCGTCGTCTTGTCAAAGCAGAGGGTGTAGAGCAGGTGCTCGAGCGTGATGTATTCGTGACGTCTACGCTGCGCCTCGCGGATGGCGGCGTAGAGGGCGACTTCGAGATCTTTTTGAATCATGTCGAATTCTCTTTTCGCGCTTGTTCGAGATCGGGAAGCTCGAGAGCTTCCCGGATCGGGGAGGTGCGCCAGGGAGCCCGTCGCTTTTCGGTGCAAGGGAGAGGCATCCTGGCGCGCCGCGGGATTTTCTGTCGTTGAAGATGAACGCCGCTGCGCATTGGGAAAGGGGAGTTTTTTCTTCGCCACGCGGCGTGGTCTCTGCGCTCGCGGTGGGACGCCACGGCGAGGTCTGTTCCGGTCAACGCGCGAGCTACACGGTTTGTTTCGCGGCGCGTTTATTCTGGCTCCATCGTCACCATCAGCGGGTGCCCCTCAGAGCGCGCCAACTCCATGGTCTGGTGAACCTTGGTCTCGGCGATGTTGAACGTGTATACGCCCGCCACGCCCGAGCCTGACTGGTGCACATGGAGCATGATCTGGTAAGCCTCCGGGCTCGTCTTGCGAAAGACCGTCTCGAGCACGTGGATCACGAACTCCATGGTCGTGTAGTCGTCATTATGAAAGATGACCTTGTACTTCTTTGGTTTCTGGGTCTTCTTCTTTTTCTTTGTGATGACGTCACTTTCGCGATCGTACTGACTCATATCGAAGTCTCCCTCTCGAGGATGAGATTCTATCATTCGGGTCGTGGGATTTTCCACGCGATGGCGCGGTCGCGCTGTTGACAACGGGTCACGCGATCCGATCATTTCTGGCGAGCCGGGGTTGGCGGTGAACTTGTCTCCGGGACAAATGCATCCTCTCCAGGCGATGCCGAGCTGGATCTGCCACATCACAGGCCGCCCGACTTCGGCTCTTCTATAGCACTGATTCATCTTCCACGTCATCGGAGCGTGGAGGTTGCTCTTTTCTTATTCTGATCGTGAGGATGACCGTGACAAGTGCTCGACCTGACCTCGAAGCTCCCCTCTACGACGACCCGGTGCCATGGTTCGATGCCTGGCTCGGCGATGCGAAACGAGCCGACATCCGCGAGCACAACGCGTGCTGCCTCTCGACCGTCGACGCCAATGGTCAACCTTCCGGCAGGATGGTCTTGCTCAAGGAGTGGGGCGAGGAGGGGTTTGTTTTTTACACCAACCTCGAGAGCCGCAAGGGGGAAGAAGCCTTGCACACGCGCAAGGCATCGATGACCTTCCACTGGCGATCGCTCGAGCGCCAGATCCGCATCGAAGGTCCACTAGAGCAGGTCTCGGATGCGCAGGCCGACGCCTACTTCGCGACCCGTGAGAGAGGATCGCAGATCGGCGCCTGGGCCTCGCATCAATCGCGCCCCTTGGAGAGCCGCGCCACGCTCGAGCAACGCGTCGCGGCCCTCGAGGCTGAATACCAGGACAAGCCGATCCCCAGACCCTCGCACTGGACGGGCCTGCGCATCATCCCCACGCGCATCGAGTTCTGGTGTGCTGGCGATCACCGCCTCCATGACCGCTTCGAGTTCACGCGCTCCTCGAAAGAAGAGCCGTGGAAGATTCAACGCCTCAATCCTTGATCCTCGAACACGAGGGGCGCACCCCCCGCGGGCCTCGCTATCGCTCGTCCGCGTGCTTGTTTCAAGGGCAAGGCCCGCGGCAGGCCGCGAGCCTTGCCCCCCTGAATCTCACTGCGTTCGGGAGGGGGGCAGACCTGGCGTTGGTTGCTCGGTCGGTGGCCCACGGGGCATCTGTTCGAAAGGTTGGTTGAGGCTTCGGGAGGTGAGCAGACTTGGCGTCGGTTGCTCGGTCGGTGGCCCACGGGGCGCTATCGATTTGGCGGTGAGTTTTGAGAGCGCACTAACCTGGAGTTGGAGCGCAAGAGGAGCGAGGGGGCGCTCTCAAAACTCACCGCCAAACCCGAAGGCTCCCAATGCGAGCCACCAAACCGAGCAACCGACGCCGAGTCTGTCCCCCTCCCGAACGCAGTGAGACACAGGGGGACGGCGGACGAGCGAGAGCGAGGGCCGCTGGGGGCGCTCTCAAAACTCACCGCCAAATCGATAGCTCCCCGTGGGTTAAAAACCGAGCACCCAACGCCAGGTCTGCCCCCCTCCCGAACGCAGTGAGGTTCAGGGGGGCAGCAAACGCGCCGTCATTCCGTTGCTATGGCACTAACCCGAACCTCTTGAATGGAGGTTCACAATGGCAGGCGCCGTTTGCGGGGGG
>JAYZVO010000117.1:0-20725 GCA_036155555.1 Myxococcota bacterium | reverse complement strand
TCTCGCCTGGCATTCTTCGTGCCAGGTGCCCCGCTGGGGTGTCGTTGGCGCCACACGCGCTCTGGCGCGCGCGATGTTGGTTTTTGACGTTTTTAGCTGCTATCTTGGCAAGGTGATAGAAATCATTCATTTAGTGGAGCCAGGATGCGTCCTCGAGAACGTTCGTTGGGTTCTTGTGCGTGGTTGTTCGGCGCGGCGAGTTTTGTGGTGTTGTGGTTGGCGCCAGCGGTGGTGTTGGCGTGCACATCGACGCCAGCGGCGCCGACATGTGGCGTCGCGGCGAGCTGTCTGCTGTCGCACAATGGCAGCCTGGCGCGAGACATAAGCCCCGGTGAGTTCGACACATCGGTCAAAGTGCACACCATGATCGCGCTCGAAGGGAGCGATCCTCGCTGTGGTAGCATCCAGGCGCTGGATTCCACGATCCACATCGGCTCGCGTTGCGAGTCGTCTTCAGGCGTTCCCAATGGGGACGCGCGAGGGACGCCGCTCGAGCGTGATGTGCTCGTCGGCTTTGATGTCCACGAGGGGGGGGCGCCGCTCACGTTTGAAGATGTCCCATCCGAGTGCGAGATCGATGGGGTGGTCGACCTCACGCTCCCTGGTGAGAGGACGCTCGCAGTGACTTGCGAGCCAGCCACGTTGCTTGTCGACGGGGCGCCCAGGGTCGAGCTCTCCATCGCTCACGCGTCAAACGACGACGTGATCAGGATCAAGCCCGGCACACAACGCCTGCTGTACCTTACCCTCGAGGGTATTGGCGAAGAGCGCATCGATGGAGAGGTGCGGTTTGTCTTCGAACCAGTCGAGCATGCCCTCTCGCCAGGCGAACCTTTCGATGGGATGGAAAATATCTGCGGAGCGCGCGAGCCGGTGCTGCCGCTCGTTCTAAAGGATTGCTCCGATGCGCCCTTCGAGCCGGTGTGTGGTTGTGATGGCAAGAGCTACCCGAGCATGTGCGACCTGGACAACGCTGGCGTTGGCGCCGTCGAGACGGAGTTCTCCGGGTACTGCCAGTCGGGACTCATTGCCAATACGTTCGCTGTGACAGGTCTCAACGAAGTCAGGAGGGCGTTCGACTACGGGTTCTACACGACAAGCGGCGGTGTCCTGTGTGTGAACGAAGGATGCGGGCTCCAATCCTCCCTCGCTGGCGTCGCCTCTGAGAGCATGACCAGAGCGCCGTTTTATCTCGGCATCAGCGCGGGCGCACCGGTCGGAGGGCTCTACAACATGGGGATCGATTTCCAGGGTGTCTCCACCACGACCTCCAAAATCATCGCTCGTCAGATAAACGTCCCCGTCGTGGTCGATACAACGCAGGAATCCCAACCTTATTCGCATTACTCCCTGCTCGATGTGTGTGATCGCTTCGACTGCTGCCCCAGAGTGCTTTGTAGTCAAGAGGAGGAGCACTGCGACGCGATCGTCGATGTGGACTGTGACGGTTTGCACGAGGACTACGATCCTGCTCCTCGCGTGATGGATGGCGATGAGGATGGCCTGGATGGGTTGATGGAGGTGCTCCACAAAACGGACCCTACCAGGGAAGACACCGACGACGACGGGCTCTCGGATGGCCAGGAGGTGATCTTTGGCACGAACGCCACCGCGTCGGATACGGATGGAGATGGCCTGACCGATGGCGAAGAGGTTTTGTTGGGGACAAACCCGACCCGCGAGGACTCGGATGGGGATGGTTTGGCGGACGGCGAGGACGCGTTCCCCTGGCACGCAGACGCCGACAATGATGGGCTGATCGATAGCGAGGATGGAGCGCCATCTGATCCTGACAGAGATGGTGATGGTCTGCGTGATGGGCAGGACCCCTGGAACCTCTCGGACAATGACGGTGATGGGTTGAGCGATGGCTTCGAGGTAAGCCGTGGCTTTGATCCTGACGATGCGAGCGACCCGGAGGTCGTCGCCATTTATCTCGGGATGCCAGGCGCGACGACGCAGGATACGGACGAGGATGGCGTCTCGGACGCGAGCGAGGTGTTTGTTTATGGTTCCGATCCAAACCTCGCGGATACGGATGGCGATGGCCTCGTGGATGGCATCGAGGTCGGTTGGCCGCTGCTCGATCCCACGAGCGCGGACACCGACGGTGATGGCTTGAGTGATGGCGTCGAGGTAGATCTCGGGCTAGATCCTCGCGAACGGGACACAGACCACGACGGCCTGACTGATGGCGATGAGGTCTTGCGGGTGGGCTCGAACCCGAAGGTTCAGGACACGGATGGTGGAGGCGTATGGGATGGCGATGAGGTTCGCCATGGCTTTGATCCTGGGAGTGATGGTGACGATCGTGTCGCGAGCAGGTCGGTCCAACCACACGCGATGTTGCTGATGCCCGATGCTGGCACGATGTATGGGTTTAGAGATGGCGCGCTGGATGGCCTGGATGTGCGCCGCACGACCTCACGTGTCGAGACCTACGGTGGTCGCGCGCGCTTGATCGTGCGCTACGAACTCTTCCCAATACAACCTTCGCGACCTGACAGGATCGATCTGCACCACGTGCATTATCTGACTGCTTCAGGGGTCTCCTATGCTGAATTTACCAGAGCGCGCTTGCTCGAACAGCGCGGCGAGGACGAGAGGCTCGAGTTCGAACTCGCCGGGAAGGGATTCCATGACGAGGGAGAGATCGAGCACCTGATCTCGTTGCATTCGCGTGTTTCGCTCTGGGCGTACAGCGGCGAGGAGGTCTCGCGAACGCCGCTCAGATCTGTCGAGGTCGATGCGATAGATGGCAGTGATTTGGTCAGTTTTTGGGACCTGGTACCGGCAGGGAAGGTCTCGATCTTTACCGCTGCGCATCACGACGGCATCGACGCCTACGAGCTCGTCTTCGACATACACGCGACGGAAATCCGTCAGACCAACAAGGAGACCGATTGCTCCAATAGCATCGACGATGATGGGGATGGTTTCATCGATGGAAACGACAACGATTGTTTGTCGTTCCCCGAAGTTTGCAACAACGGCTTCGATGATGACGGCGATGGCTTCGTCGACCTGACCGATCCTGACTGCTCCACATTTCCGGGCGAGGAGGTGTGTGGCAATGGCTTCGATGATGATGGCGATGGCCTCATAGATTGCACCGATCCTGATTGTCAGGAAGATGATATCTGCTCGCGGATCGATCCGGGTTGTGCCAACGGCTGCCCTTGCGTCGGTGATGATTGTCCCCCGGAGAAGGAGCGTGAAATTTGTGGGGACTGCATCGACAACGACCTGGATGGGTTGACCGATTGCGAGGAGATCAAGTGTCGTCTGCTGCCTGAGTGTCGCCAGGATTTCAACCCTTGTGATGAGGTGAAACCTCCGAAGCCTGGCGGATGTTGCGGCACTTGCAGCGCCGCGCCGCCATCACTCCCCCTCGCTCCCACCATGCTGGCCTTGCTCACCCTCTTCGGTCTTCGCTCGCGGCGGCGTGCTTGTTGAGCGTGTGGCGCTCTTTTCTCATCGGGCTCGCATCGTGCATCGCGTATTCGAGAGGCTCTCAGATTGATTGAGACCTCACCGATGGGATACAAATGGGCGCCCATGGATTGGAAGGAGCCGATGGCGTGCCGTTCACCGCAATTTTTAACAAGGTTCTTCGCGCTGCTCTTGTGCAGCGCGTCGCTCGCGGTGGTGCGCCCCTCCCCCTCCTTTGCTCAGAGCGGCGAGAAGGAACGTGACGAGGAGTCTCCTCGCCGCATTGTCTTCATGCCTCACTTCTATGTGCTCGAGCCGATCAAGGAGGAAGAGCGCACGCTCCCATTACCCACAGAACCAGATCCAGCACCTCCGGCAGGGGACGCAGAGCCCGAGGGAGATGGCGAGCCTGATGGGCCACCTCCCTCGACAGAAGCAGAAGGAGAGGGCGCCGAGGCGCAGCCTGATTCGGCTTCGACCGAGCCACGCGAGGACGCGCCTGCGGCTGCACCTGAGGAAGAGGCGCCCGCGCAGCAAGAGCAGTTGGCGCGAGAGGATGGCAAAAAGCCTGCGCTGGCTGGTGCGCTCGATTACGCGGCAAATCACCCCTCGCTCTTCACGCTGGTCTCACCCGAGCGTTTTGGCGAGCGGCTCGCCGGGCGCGATGACCTGAACTTCGAGCAAAACCTGAAGTTGGCGCGAGGCTTTTCTTCCTTCGGGTTGGAGAAATACAAGGCGCTCGATCTCGACGCGGCGATTCGCTACCTCGAGCAAGCGCGCGCCGCCTACGCTCAGATTCACTACGAGTATGTGGCCCCCGAAGAGGTCGCCGATGTCCTCCTCTATCTGGCGCTGAGTTACCTCGAGCAGGGAGATCAGCCCACGCGCGTGGTCGATCTGTTTCAGGAGATGATCCTGATCTTGCCAACGCGCGACCTCGAGCCGGGCTACTACACCGAGAGCGTGGTGACCGCGTTTCGTGATGCGCGCGCGGATCTGGTCAAGGAGATCGAGCAGCGCGGCTTGCCGCTCGTGTTGACCGAGCGCGCGCCCGAGATCGCGAGGTTGACTGGCGCAGATATCCTCGTCTTCGGCTTTGTCTTGCCACGCGGAGAAGATCGCTGGCGCGTGCGCGTCTTCTTCTGGTCACGCGAGACACGCCGGGTCGAGCAATCCGACGCGATGGATGTCCCCTCGCTCGATGCGACGATGCTCGAGAGCGCCTCGAACATGATCATGGCGCGCTACGCCGATTGCCTGCGCGAGCCCCCCGAGCGAGGCACCGATCCGATCGAGCCCGCCAGGGGCACGAGCCCGGTGAGTGTTGACCTGAACTTTAGCTACGGGACGTTTTTACAGTTCCCGCAGCTTCGCAGTTGGCCCTACCGCGAAGAGGATGACGGCACGTTGCGTCACTTCGGGAACTATGGCGTGAACATCGGCTTTCAGTGGGCGCTCAGGCGAGAGTTCAAGGTCGTGAGCAGGTTTCAGTTGCTGACCTCGCAGCGCGATTACTCGGGGTTGCTCGCAGAAGCTGGCGATGTGTTGACGCTGCGTGGATTGATCGGCGGCGAGCTGGGCTTGAGGTTCTCGAAGTTCCGGGGCGCGCTGCAAATCGCAGCGGACTTTACGCACCTGAGTGATTTCCGCCTTCGGCGTGACCTCGGCTGCGGGAACAACTGTAGTGATCTCTCGTTCGACAACTACACGGATTACGACTTGCTCTTTGGCCTGAACGCGAGCCCATCGCTCTCGTACTCGCTCTATCGCACGGTGGAGCTCGTCGCGATGACCTCACTCAGCTACTACATCGCCTCCACATCGGCCTCGAACGAGGTCAACTTCCCCTGGAGCAGCGAGTTCGGGTTCCGCTACCGCTTTTGAACCTGGGGTGATCCTCTGCGCCACGCGTCATAAATGGCGAGCGTCTCGCGCTCGCGCGCCGAGCCTGTCTCGTGCAATCCCGCGATCGAAGCGCGGTAACTGTCACGTGGCAGGTGGAAGATGGCCGAGGTGACTTGCCCGACCTCGGGATACACCTCGGTCAAGGTGCCGACCTGGCGACCGCCAACTTTTTGAATCAATGGAAGCGCCGCGCGGTTCTCGATGGGCTCGAGCAGCGTGGTGGTGAACACATGCTCGGCTTCATCGGTGAGCGCGTCCATGGTGGACATGGCGAGCAGCGCGCCGAGGTGGCCGCGTTGTCCCTCGGGATGAATGGCGAGCTGGTCGAAGTAAGCGATCGATTCCGAGAGCACTTCTTGCGGCGAGAAGGCATCCCAGGCGATCTGTTCTCGCCGGGCGAAGACCGCCGAGGATCGAAAGAGGCGATCGTCGAGCATGGTCGAGAAGCCGAGCACGCGCGCGCCTTGCACGAGCAACAAGATCTGCCCGGCGTGCGCGAGTTGTTCGTAGACCTCCGGGACACTTCCCAGAAGAAAGCCTCCATCATCGGCGTCCAGCGAGGCGCCAAACTCGAGCCGCAAGGACTCCTTGACCCCGAGAATGTCGGGGACATCCTCGGGTGATGCTCTGCGAATGAGGATGTCAGAGAGGTCGATGCTCAAGGTTCGTCCTGATGTTGGGATTTCGGCTCGACGAAGATCTGGGGGCCGCGAAGCTGTTGCTTGATGGCTTGTCCGATGTTCTCGACGTTCTCGTTGCGTTTGAAGTCTTCGGGGAGATCGGCGGGTTCATCGGGGAGCATATGCCACGGGAGCGTGGGGTAGCGGTGGTGCACGCGGTGATGGTTGAAGTTGAGCAACCACCAGCGAAAGAACCCGTGCGCGCTGACCGAGCGCACGTTGTAAACCACCTGATCCCCGTATGACGTGCGGTAGTGGTAGATGTAGACGAGCAGCGAATACACCCAGGCAAAGAACAAAAAGGGCCTCCCCAGCGCCGCCAGCCAGGCATCTTGCCCGAAGCCGATCCAGACCCCAGCGTGCAAACCAATGCCCGCAGCAAAGATGATGATCGAGCTCGCTTGATCCTTCCAACCCCAGTTCTCGAACGCTGGCGAGATCTTTCTCGCAATGACTGGTGGCATAAACAGAAAGAGCAGGATCGAGATCACGCCGTGCAAAAAGTAGCCACCGGCGAACACGCCCAGATACCAGAGCAGGCCGATCCAGACGCGCTTGAAGTAGCCCGGTTCATCACTCACGACGTAACCATCGAGCGTCGAGGTGTGATGATCTCTGCGGTTATGCGTGTGATGAAACTTGTGGATCTTGCGGTAGACGGGCACCGGGATAAGCAAGGGGAGCAGCAACGCTTGCCCGATGATATCATTGAGCAGCTTGTTGTCAGGGACGAGCTTTCTGTGAATCGCCTCGTGCGCGGCGGTGTAGAGGCGATGGAACCAGCACCCCTGGCAAATGGTAGCCAGGACCAGCAAGGGAATGCGTGCTTGCCCGAGCCAATCTGCCCTCTCGAAGACCACGAGCGCTGTGGTGAAGGTCACCAACAACGCGATGGTCTCGGCCAGCATCTTGCTCGTGCGCATGTAGTGCACGTCAGGATCGATCTTGGGTGGCATGGCGCGGCTCGTCGGTGGGATTTGTAAAACGCTGTGCGAGAGCATAGCCAGCCGCTGCGATGATGTCGAGTTTGGGGCACTAGCCCGCAAGTTTCTTGCCGATCAGATGGCTGGCAAAGTGAACCGCGAGGCGCACCCAGAGCAAGGGGTGATAGCGTATGATGTTCACGATCGCGTCGCCGCGCTCGGGGTCGATATGTTGCTCGAAGAAGTCGGCGACGAGCCGATGTTTCGTGGGGCGGACGGGGATAAAGTGACCGCCATAGGCGCCTTCGAGGACACCTGTCTCGCGCTGAAATGTAACCTCTGGCCAAAGCTTGGCGCAAAGCTGCGCGGCGATCTCTGGCAGGTCGTCTGGCGAGGTCTGTTCGGGGTCAAAGTTCGGGTAGTAATCCTTCGCGATCGGTATCCCGGCCCAGGTGCCCGCGGCCACGTGAGGATTGCTCGTGCGCGAGACATGGAAGATGGCGCGCCCGCGCCACTTCAAGTTCGTTCGCAGCACGCTCCGTCCTGTAAGTTTGCGCCCCACGCCCCCCTTTTGCAGCGCTGGCGAGACCGTCAGCGAGTCGATGTAAACCGCCTCGTGACCGAGCAGCTCGAAGTGTCGCTCACCGAGGTGCCCGACAAGCCGCTCCCCTTGCCAGACACAATCGAGCACGTCGGTGGTGTCGAGGAAGTTGTCGATGCGCGCCCTCCAGTTTGCCTGAAAAGCTGGCGCGTCGCTCAACCCGAGGTTGAGCGCGAGGATCTCGTCGCGCAGTCGTTGTGCGCGCTTTGGCGAGAGCGTCTGGCCAGGGCGCGTGAGGGTTTCGAAGCGAAGCATGGCGATCTCTGGGGGGAAAGAGATGTGGGAGAGTTGGCGCGAACAAGGCGCGGGGATGTGTTGTTATCACAGGAGCGCGAGCAGGAACCGCGTTGTCAGCGCGCCCCGGAACGTTCATCATCGAAACAACCCAACAAGACAAACCAAAAAGAGAGGTGTGCATGCGGCAGAAATGGATGAGAGCGGTGGTGAAGTTCGCCATCATCCTCGGGCTCGCGCTCTCTTTTGGTATGGCGTCCCCCGACGTGGCGAGTGCGAACTCGGCGTTCGGGATCGGCAAGATCCCCGATTGGTTTTTGCCCATCGGGTTTAACCTTGGCTACACCAACCTCGAGGGGGATGGAGGACACGGGTTCACGTTGGGCGGCGAGGCGAGCCTGGTGAGGGTGTTGCCAGATGGCGTCGAGTTGCCGCTGGCGGTCGGTGGGTATGCCGACTTTCTCTATGACATCAATAATCGACAGGCGCGCGCCAGCTTCGGGCCGGAGGTCGCGTTGATGTTTGTCGGGATCGATGGTGGCCCCGTGGTCAAGTTTGGCCGCGGCGGAACAGATCTGGGCATCCAGGGGAGGTTCTTTTTGACCGCGTTCAGCGTCACGACGCTTTACGTTGGCGGCGGGAAGACCTTTTTGGGGGAGCGAGACGCGTTCTTCCAGACGGGAGCCCTGTTCAAGTTCCCGATCAAGTTCGAGTGAGAGCGCCGGGTCGCGCGAGGATCTAGAGATCCTCGATGGGGAGCAGCCTCGGCAGCAAGATCTCGCTCGCCTTGAGGTAATCTGGCGTGACGGCGACGGGGATGATTCGGTAGGTCAGGTTGGTGAGCGTGCGAGGGTCCGAGGGCAAGCGCATGCGAATGATGTTGCCGTTATCATCGTAGTAGAAGTCGACGATGAAGAAGTGGGCGTTGTCGCGCTCCTCGATGTAGCGCTCGATGTTCTCGATGAGGACCTGCGTGTTGGGGTGAAGCTCGGAGAGCTTGCCCTCGACGTAGAAGAGCGCTTTTCCCAACCCGACTGCGTTGGGGATGCTCCCCTCGACCTCCTGGCCGCGCTCGATCGATGCGGCGATGATCGGCTCCTGCTCGACATCCCAGCTAAAGGTATCGGGCAGCGGATCTTCGCAGTTTGCCAGTTGGCATCTGTCATCGATAACGACGAAGTGCCCGAGCGCGAAGCGCGTATCACCACTCTGCGTCAAAGCGCGTGATTCGGGGTGAGGGACGCTCAGCGAGCGTCTCCCCTTGAGGCCGTTGATCTCTGTGTCGATCTCGTTGTTCGAGAGGTAGAAGCTCGAGGAGAGCACGTTCTTTGCCACCCAGACGATCGTGGAGTTGACGCGGCGCGCTTGCACGCCGAGCCACAACATGGCGAACACGGGCCGCTTGATCTCGTGCCCGGAGGAGAGGGGGATTCCCTGCCGCTTGGTGTCGAAGTCGGGCTGAATGAAGAAGGCTCTGCGCTCCTCACAGTCAGTGTTGGCGCGCTCGCGGTAGAACCGGAGCTGCTTGCGAACGACCTCGATCTCCTCGCCGGGGTCTTGCCCACCGCGCAGCTCGAGGTCGAGCGTCTGGCCGCTGATGCGTCCGCGGATGGTGAGCTCCTCGCGCTCGAGCGAGGAGGGGACGGTCAAGAACACGTTCCCCTCGTCATCGGGCGCCTCGCCCAAAGCGGTCCAGGCGCACCGAAGCTCGTTGTCGAGGATCTCGGTGGGTTCGCTCGATTGAGGCACGCGGTAGGTGCGAACGATGGCGTTGGAGTAGTCGCCAAAGCGAAACAAGTCCACCACCAGGAGCTCTTCATCGAGGTCATCGCGGACCTCGATATAGGTGCCCGTGTAGCGATCCTCGAAGCCACGGCACGAGAGCATCCCGAGCGCCAACACACAACAGAGCATCGGCGCGAGTCGTTGGGGTAGAGTTCCACGCCTACGTGCTCCGCTGGCGGTGTAACCGTACTCCAGCAGGAATCCTCGGATTTTCGAGGTGTCACGCTCCACGATCGATGCGTGCTCCATGAATAAGTATCGCGCAGGGCGAGGAAACATGGGCTATCAGGGAGCCCTGCGACGTTGGCAGTCTGGCAGGTTTTGGCGTCTATTTCAAAGCGCGCGCTAGAATTTGATCACGTGGGCAAGTATATTGCAACGACATGGAGGAGAGCGCGTGAGGCATACTCGCGCGATGTGATTTACTCCATGTTCAGGCCCGAGGTTCGTTATGTTTTGCCACACAAACTCCAGATCGAGGGGGAGCTTATTTCGAGCATTGTTGCTCGCGCTCCTCGTGTTGTGTGTGGCGCCAGGGTGTGGCGGAGAATTCGAGTCGGCGCTCGACATCGCCTCGAGCAGGCCCGCCGCCTACAACGATGACCTCATCAGCCAGGCCGAGGATAGCCTGACGCGCCATGATATCGTGGGCGCGCAGACTTATTACGGCGCCGCGCTCGAGAATGATGACCCATTCGTCGAAGGCACCGCCGCAGCGGGCAAGGGGATGACAGACCTCTTCCTCCTCGTTGGCCAGGACTCGGTGCGCACGTTGCTCTCGCAGCAGCTCGGCGCCACCAACCGTCGCTATGATGTCCAGCGCCTCGTCTGGTCGAACAACGGCGTCCTCTACTGGTTTAGCCAGGGGGTGCGTTGGGAGGATGACGGTGATTTTCAGGGCGTGCGCAGCATCGTCAGCGATCAGTTGCCCTGGCGCGTAGAGCGCCTCGATTCGCTGGCCACGTTCGCGCAGGGGCTCACCTCTCCAGGGGATGCGCTCATGACCTCCTTGCTCGAGGTCGCCGAGGACATCCGCCAGATCGAGCGCGATCTCGAGGTCGCCATCGATGATCCAAAGTTCGAGTTCCTCTACCTACCCGCGGACGTCTTTCACGCGGACAGCCTGGCGATGGCGCTCGGCAAGTCGGAGCTTTCGGTGCTCCACGCCGGGCTCTCGTTTATGCGTGGAGGCATCTACTTCGCGGCGGCATACCAGAACAGCTGGACTCTCGATGGGCTGCTCGTGTCTCCCGACGGACGAGATCCGGAGGCGCACTTTCACAACACGCTCGATCCTTTGCTCGCGCGTGAAGTGACGCGACAGAACAACCTGCGCGAAGCGCGCAGCGCGTTCCTCTCGGGCTTCTTCTACCTCGAGAACGCCATCACGATCGGCGTCGAGCAGGAGCAGACGCTAAAGACCTCGTTGCTTCGCTGGGACAAGGTCGATCGCGACCTCGCCAGGGATCTTCGCGACATCGTCCGCGCGCTCGCGAACGCGCTCGATGGTCCCGCAAAAATCCCCCACTTCACACAAGACTTCACCATCGACCTCTCGGTCTTCTTTGGCGAAGGGCGCGCGCTCTCGCAGGATGTGCGCTGGTTCCAGATGGAGAGCTCCACGACGGGCGCGGACGGCGCCGCGGGAACCTCGACCTGGAGCGTGACAGACGAGGCCGTGCAGACATACTTCCTCGACGGCGTCTTCGAACCTCCCATGCGGGTCGACCGAACCTACGAGGCGCAGTCCGAGATCGGCCAGGAACGCCTCGAGACCTTCTTTGACAACCTGCTCGGTGATGCGCTCGAGCGCACCGAGGCAGCCTACGCGGGCTCCGGGTTGATCGAGTGAGTTTGAAAAGATCCAGACCCGATCGAAAAGGAGGGCGATGTTTCACATGAAACATCGCCCTCTTTTATCTTCCTGGGGTGAAAGACGCGCTCAGCCCTGGCGCGCCTTCCAGCTATCTCGAATCGCGTCGACCACGGAAGGGTCCGCCAACGTCGAGGTGTCGCCAAGCTCATCTCCGCGTCCTTCCGCGATCTTGCGCAGGATGCGTCGCATCACCTTGCCCGAGCGCGTCTTTGGCAACCCTGGCACGACGAGCACCTCGTCGATGCGCGCGTGCGCTCCGATCTGCTCGCGACACGCCGCTTGCAGTGCCGCGTCATTGATCTCCTCGCCGGGCTGCGCGACGATGTAGGCAAAGACCCCCTGTCCTTTTACCGGGTGTGGGAAGCCAACCACGGCGGCTTCTGCGACCGCCTCGACCGTGCCGAGCGCGGCCTCGAACTCGGCGGTGCCCATGCGGTGCCCGCTCACGTTCAAGACATCATCCACGCGACCCGTGATCCAGTGGTAGCCATCCCTGTCACGGCGACACCCATCTCCGGTGAAGTACGCGCCTGGGACGTGGTTGAAGTAGGTCGAGACGAAGCGGTCGTGATCTCCCCAGACCGTGCGCGCTTGCCCTGGCCACGGGTGATCGATGCAGAGCAAGCCTTGGCCTGGTCCTCGGATCACGTGCCCCTCGGGCGTGCGCAGCGAGGTCTGGATGCCTGGCATCGGGTTCGTCGCCGAGCCTGGTTTGGTCGGCGTCGCTGGCGCGATCGGGCTGATCGAGATGCCCCCCGTTTCTGTCTGCCACCAAGTGTCCACGATGTTGCACCGCTTCTCCCCCACCACATCATAATACCACTCCCACGCCTCCGGGTTGATCGGCTCGCCGACCGTCCCGAGCACACGCAACGAGGAGCGGTCGTACCTCTTGACGTGCTCGTTGCCTTGCGCCGCGAGCGCTCGGATCGCTGTCGGCGCGGTGTAGAAGATCGTGATCCCGTGGCGTTCCACCATGTCCCAGTAACGCCCCGCGTCCGGGTAGAGCGGCGTCGACTCGAACATCATCGTCGTCGCGCCATTCGCGAGCGGTCCATACACGATGTAGCTGTGGCCTGTGATCCAACCCACGTCCGCCACGCACGCATAGACGTCGGTCTCGCGCAGGTCGAAGACCGTCGCGTGCGTGTAGGAGGCATAGGTCAGGTATCCTCCCGAGGTGTGCACGACCCCCTTGGGGCGGCCCGTGGAGCCCGATGTATAGAGGATGAAGAGCGGGTGCTCGGCGTCGACCTCGACCGCCTCGTGCTCGGCCGAGATCCCCTCGATCGCCTCGTGCCACCAGACATCACGCGATGTGTTCCAGTTCACCTCGGCGCCTGTGCGACGGTACACCAACACCTTCTTGATGCTCGATGCGCCCTGGCATGCCTCGTCCGTGGTCGCCTTGAGCGGGATGGTCTTGCCGCCGCGCAATCCTTCATCCTGTGTGATGACCACCTCCGCGTCGCAGTCGCGGATGCGATCGCGCAATGCCTCGGCGCTAAATCCTCCGAAAACAACCGAGTGGATCGCGCCGATGCGCGCACACGCCAACATCGCGATCGCTGCCTCGGGCACCATCCCCATATAGATGATGACACGCTCCCCCTTCTTGACCCCGAGGTTGGTCAGCGCGTTCGATGCCTTGCAGACCTCCTCGTGAAGCTGGCGGTAGGTGATCTCGCGCGTGTCTCCCGGCTCATCGCCTTCCCACAGGATGGCGACCTTGTTACCGCGCTTGTCCAGGTGGCGGTCGATGCAGGTCTCGGTGATGTTGAGCTTGCCATCGGCAAACCAGGAGAGAGGGCCATCCTTGATCTCGTGAAAGCTGCCGTTCAACCCCTCGGTCGGCTTCTCGCGCCACTTGATGCGCGCGAGCGTTTGCTCGAGCCAAAATCCATCGGGATCATTGATCGCTGCGGCGACGTGCTCGCGGTAACGGTCCATGTCAGAGATTGGCGTGGCGGCGCCTTCGCGTACACGAGCAGGGACGTCATACTTCATCGAGTCATCCTTTTATGGTCAGGCTTTGGGGTACGCCGCAAAACGTCGGGTCGCTTTGCGGCGCCATGAGATTTAAGTGACAGAAAAGTAAACGCTCACAGCGCGAACGGCCACCCATTTCATTTTCCTGGGTTTTCATCTGCTTCGGGAGCTTTCGATTTTGCAATGAGTTACACGAGGGCACACAAAAGCGAACCTGTGTGCCAAAATCATCGCGAGGGCGCCCCCCAACAAACGAAGTGCTGTTTGGGGGGCAGCGACGCAGCGCAGCAAGGTAAGCATCGCGGCCTGCCGCGATGCTTACCTCTCGAAACAAGCGCGGGGGGCATGTTCCGCGCTCTGCACGACCTGCATCGAAGCTCCCCTACGCGAAACACCAACCTCGAAACGGAGCGCGAGTTTCCCCCCTATATCAAGCCCAGCGCCGAAATGGGGGGGACGAAAACGCGCCGTCATTACTACAATAAATCTCGGCGACCAATAACAAATCAGCGCTTCAAGATGGCAGGCGCGTGTTAGGGGGGGCGTGTTCCGCGCTCTGCAAAACCCGTAACAAAGCTCCCCTACGCGAAACGCCAACCTCGAAACGGAGCGTTCCAAAGATCGGGCGCAAAAAACGAAACGGAGGCCATGGTATTTCACCCGAGCGCTCCTTAACCTTGCTCTTTGTCCACCAGGAGGGTGGAGGGAAAGACGCGCTCCGGGCATTTGGATTTGGCGGTAGGGAGACTTGATGGACAGAGAAGAAATCGAGGCGATCTTTGATCGGCAGGCCGAGCACTACGATGCGCAGTCAGAGCGGATGGCGCCCTTGCGCGACGCGCTCTATTTTCTGGTCGAGCAGGCCTTCGCGAGGTTGCCTGAGGATGCACATATCCTCTGCATCGGGGCAGCGAGCGGGAAGGAAATCATACACCTCGCGCGCAGGTTTCCGTCCTTTCGATTTACCGCCGTCGATCCCGCCAGGAACATGATCGAGGTGTGCCGCGCGGCGCTTCGACGCGAAGGCATCGAGGCGCGTTGTGATTTGCATCATGGCTACCTCGAATCACTCCCCAGACGTTCCCAGCCATTCCATGGCGCGACCTGCTTCCTCGTGTCTCAGTTCATCCTCGACAGGGAGGTTCGCGTCGCGCTCTTCGAACAGATCGCTACTCGGCTTGCCCCGGAAGGCGTCCTGGCGAGCGCGGACCTCGCTGTCGGTGCCCGAGAGGAAGACTTCGACGTACTCTTGCCGTTGTGGATGGAGATCATGACCGGGGGAGAGGTCCCCGAAGCGCGCATTGTAAATGCGCGCGAGGTCTATCGCAGAGATGTCGCGGTGCTTCCTCCCGAAGAGGTGGCCTCGATCATCGAAGCGGGGGGATTCGAGCGCGTCACTCAGTGTTTTCAAGCGGGCATGTTGCACGCATGGATCGCCACGCGTGCGGGTCGAGTCGCGCACGTGAGTTGAACCTTGCTCATCGCGAGCGCGAATGTCCGTGAGCGCTTAGCCTTCGGCGCACGAACACGAGCGCGAACAAAAACAACCAGAGAGAGGGAGGCTGTTGTCCTGAGCGGGATGTGCTGCATCCATTTCCGTCTCCGAGCAACGCCGTGCGATCCGGCGAGCGGTGTTCCTGTCCTCGCGAGTCGACCACCAATAGCCTCGCGTCCGTCTTCGCGCCCTCGCTGCCAAGGTAATAATCAGGAATGATTGGAGGACAGACGCCTGGCCAAAAACCATCCTGGGTTTCCCATCCCCCATCTTTTGTCTCGAGCTGGACCTTGTACCCGAAGGGCTCGCCCGAGGCCGTGACCGCCTGCCTGAAGTTGGGCGGGCCAATGTCGAAGCAGTCCTGCATCGACGCGATTCGGGCACACAGTGCGTCGGATGTGGACTCGAGATCACGCCACTTTCTAAGCACGACCCGCGTGTCCTCCTTCTCGGGTGTTGACGTGGTGTATGTCTCGCTCGTTTCTTCGAGGATCGCGCCGTCGGCGTCCAGATGTTGGAGTTCGAGGGTGTGTGTTCCTGGTTCGGTGGTCGAGGGGATGTAGCGGGAGTAAAGATCGGTTTGTTCTGCCAGCGTGAGCGGTTCGCCATTCATCAGGACATTGACACGAGGTTTCGCGCCGTGAAGCAACCAGATGTGCTCGTGCGCGCCTGGATTGTCTCGGTCCAAAACAGAGATCCACTCTATGGCAGCGCTGGAGGCACAAACTGCGCTGGCGGTGCCTGGAAACAACATCGCCGCGAACAACGAGAGCAGAAGAAGAGTGCCAGGTTTTGGTGCTCGGGTTCGCATGCAGGCCCCACGAATCTTAAAAGAAGTAGCGCTCGCGCTCGATGAGCGCTTCGCCGAGTTTGCGGCGAAGGCGGATGGTGTCTTGACGCGGGGTGATGGCAAGCTTTGACAGCGCCTCGAGGTGGGTGTCCAGCGAGCGCGCGTTGGCGATATGGCAAACCAGCGTCTCGGAGCGTTGCTTCACGCGCGCGAAGCACGCGGCGACCAGGACGCGCGTGGCATCTGTCTTGAGCTCGAGGTCTTCGGTGCGTCCTGCGCGCGCCAGCTGGAGCGTGCGCGCCACGGTCGAGTCCATGGCGTAGACGTCGATGAGTTGGTCAGCGAGCAACATCAGGATCTCTTGTTGGTCGCGAAGATCGGCCATGTGTTTTTGAATCGCCTGGTTGGCGGAGTAGAGCGTGAGTTGCTTGGCTCGCTCGACGATCTGGCGCTCGGCGACCAGATGGTCCATGCGCGCGAACTGTGGGAGCGCTGGCTCGTCCGCTTCGAGCACCTCGTCGACTGCCTGAATGAGCGTGAACAGGTTGAACTGCCCCTTGCCCATGCGCTTCAAGATCATGCCCGGGATGAGCATGCGGTTGATCTCGTTGGTCCCCTCGAAGATCCGGTTGATGCGGACATCGCGGTAGAGCCGCTCGATCTCGAGCTCGGCGGAGTAACCCATGCCGCCATGGATCTGGAGCGCCTCGTCGATGATCTGGCTGGCGACCTCGGAGCCGAGCACCTTGAGGATCGAATCCTCGACGGCGAACTCCTCGATCTGGCGCATGGTTTCTTGCGCGTAATCCTCGCGCGAGCGGTCGAGCTTCTCCAACCCCTCGTCCATGTAACCTGCCACGCGATAACAGGAGGATTCGAGCGCGTAGAGGTCGACGAGCATCTGGCCAAGCTTTGCCTTGATGGCGCCGAAGCTGGCGATCGGCTGACCGAACGCGACGCGCTCCTTGGCATAGGTGGTCGCGATCTTTGCCGCGCGCTTTGCCGCCCCGAGCGTGCCGACGCCCAGCTTGAAGCGACCGATGTTGAGGATGTTAAAGGCGATCTTGTGCCCCTTGCCGATCTCGCCGAGCACGTTATCTCTGGGGATCTTGACCTGTTCCAGGTTGAGCAAGCGCGTCGAGGAGCCCTTGAGCCCCATCTTCTTTTCCTCGGCGCCGGTGGAGACCCCCTCGCGATCTGCTTCGACGAGGACGGCGGTGAACTTGTTCCCATCGATCTGGCAGAACACCGTGAACAGGTCCGAGAAACCCGCGTTGGTGATCCACATTTTTTGCCCATCGAGGATGTAGTGTTGGCCATCCGGGGCGAGCACTGCGCGTGTTTTTGCGGAGAGCGCGTCTGAACCGGAGCTTGGCTCGGTCAGTGCGTAGGCCGCCAGAAGTTCGCCCGTGGCGAGCTTCGGGAGCCACTTTTGCTTTTGCTCCTCGGTGCCAAAGTAAAGCAGCGGCAGCGTCCCGATGGTCGTGTGCGCGCTGTACGTCGTGGCGAAGCTCGCGTAGCTCGCGAGGTTCTCCGCGACCAGCATGCTGGTCGTCTTGTCTACCTGGAGGCCGCCGTATTCGAGGGGGATGTCGATGCCTAAAAACCCGACCTCGGCAGACTTCAACAGGAGCGCGCGCATCACGTCGTGATCACCGCGCTCCATCTCTTCGATCCGAGGATGCACCTCGCGCTCCATGAAGTCGCGCGCGGTTCTGGCGAACATCTGCTGTTCGTCGTTGAAGTCCTCCGGGATCAACAGCGTCTCGCTCCCCACCTCTTGAAAGAGGAAGGAGCAACCGGAAGGGGCTTCGTTTTTCTCTGTCATCGAATCGGTCCTTCTGATTCAGGCAGGGCGTTTAAGAGGATCGGTCAGTGAGATGGCGCGTCTTCGGCGATTACCTGGTAGCGTTCCCAGTTTGGAGCATCCTGTGGGACGCCGTAGTCGATCGTGTCACCGCGCGGATAACCCATGATCGTGAAGGCGTCTGTGGGGAGCTCTTCCGTGCTGTTAGAACAGATGCGCCTGTCGCCATAAAGAGACTGTTCGCGAGAACCACCGAGGTAGCTCTCGTCACCGCGCTGCTCGGCATCCGGGAATCGCGCGAGGAGATCGGGAGGGAGCATGTGCGCGGCCTCGCCCGCACAAGCTCCCGAGATCCATAGGTTAACATAGCGTCGCGACAACGCCATCACGAACCGAGACGCAGCGTCTCGGTTTTGTTGCTGCGCTCGATATAAACGAGCGCCTCGAGCCTGTGCGCCAGACGCTCCAATCGCCCATCCTCGATCCACGCGTCGTCGACGCGGATGTTTGTCTCCTTCTTCCCGCTGCTCTCCTTGAGGATCACCCCCCACTCCTCGAGCAACCGCAACACATTGAGCATCGTCGGCTTGGACAAACTCTCCATAAACAGCACCTCGCCGCGCAGGTGATCGGCGCGCCCTTGCTTCAAGACCTCGTCGATGAGGTCTTCCCTGGAGCGTGGGCCATCCTGCGCGTGCGCGTGCATGTGCGCGACCATGATGGCGTAGGCTTCGAGGAAGCTCAGAATCACTCGGCGCAAAAACATCAACTCGGCCGGGCGCTCTCGCTCGAGCTCGATGGTAAACTCCGACAGGTCATCCCCCTCCTTCTTCAAGGTCAGCCAGCCCGTGCGCTCGAAGTAGTGGAGCGTGCGCGAGAAGACGTTCTCGAACTCGGCGCGCTCCTCGTAAATCCACTCGTACTTGAAGAGCCCACTCAAAAATCGCGTCTCCTCCCTCGCGTCGATGTACGGGATGTTTTGTTGGCGGAACTTGAGCAGCGCCATCGACAACAGCGCCTCGGGCACGAACAGGTGGACGATGTTGTTGCGATAGAACGAGAGCTCGTGCCTCGCGTCCTCGCCGACCTCGTAGAAGAGCTCGTCTCCTTCCTGCCGCGAGCGCACCTGTCCATCCTTGGAGAAGAGCGCGAGCACCTCGTCGATGGCTGGCGCTGCCGCGATCCCCAACTCGGATTCGCGATCTGCGGCTGCGTCCGAGAGCGGGTGGCGCCGGTTCGAGACCGCGCTCTCGAGCGCGCTCGAGAGCCTCGCATCACGCTCGGGCTCGAGCAAAAACCGGATCAGGAACCCGACCTCGCGCAACATCCTGTCACGCGCCATATGCCGATCCTCGTTGCCAAGAAGCACCGTCGCCGCGAGCGCCGATGGCGTCACCGAGGTCACGTGGTTGATGTCGTAGATGATCCTGTGCCCGAGGCGCACGAGCAGTGATTCGAGCTTCTCCTCATCGGGCCTGATCGTCGAGATGTCATAGCGCTCGAGGTACTTGCCCAGATCGATCGGCTCGGCAAACTGCACGTACAACCTGCCATACCGACTCGTGAGCACCTTCGGCGTCTTGAGCAGCTCGGCCAACCCCTCCTTCTTCTTCTCGCCACCCTCCAACTCGTGCTTGTAAGAGCTCGCCTCGATGATCTTTTCATAACCCACCGAGATGGGCACCACGGCGACGTTCTCGACGCGACCGGAGACAAACGCGCGCAGCACCATGTCGAGCATCCCATAGCGAGGCTTGATGAGCTTGCCCGTGCGCGAGCGCGTCCCCTCGATAAAGAACTCGATCGGGTAGCCTTGCTGCATCAACTGCACGACATACTCGCGAAAGACCACCGGATAGAGCTCCTCTCCCTTGAAGCTGCGGCGAATGAAGAAGGCGCCCGAGCGGCGAAAGAGCGGCCCGATAGGAAAGAACGAGAGGTTGACGCCTGCGGCGATATGCGGCGGGATCAGCCCGTAGTGATAGAAGAGGTAGCTGATGACGAGGTAGTCGATGTGGCTCTTGTGGCTCGGGATAAGGATCAGGCTGTGCGTTTTGGCAACCTCGCGCAGTCGCTCCAGGCCCTCCTCATCGACCTCGAAGCCATCATAAATGCGATACCACACGAGGCTTAACAGCAGCGAGAACACCTTGACGATGAACAGGCTCTGGTTGGCCGCGATCTCGTCGAAGTAATCGCGCACCCTGGCGCGCAGCTTCTTCTCGTCTTGACCATCGCGCCGGGAGATCTCCTTGATGGTGGCCTTGATCTCATCGCGCGCGGCGATCTCGCGATAGATCTCGTCGGGCGTCTTGCCTTGCGGCCCGAGGATGATCTGACGCTCGCGCTGCAAGCTCTCGAGCAGGCGCTCGCGCAAAATGTCCGAGGCATCCGCGCTGCCTGCGTTTGGATACTCGCGCAGCAGCTCGCGCACGTCGATGGCCGTCGAGACCTGCACCATCGGCTGCCCGAGGTTAAAGAAGCTCTGCCACAACGTCTGCCCATAACCCCACACCTTGCGAAAGAAGCCCGGCGTCTGCACGGTGCCAAAGATGTCGTCGAGGAAGCTGACATGACGCGGGTCCGGGCGCCTCTCCCATAACAGGAGCATCGGCACGACGAAGATCGGCTTGTCCAGCGCTCCTCGCTGCTGACGCACCAACCTGAAGAGGTATTTTTGGCTGTATTCGAGGTTGTCCTCGGGGCGGTTTCGAGGACGCTCGAGGAAGATAAAGGTCGCCTTGTCATGCGCCAGCAGCGCCTCGAACTTGGCCTCGTCAGGGGCGTTGCTCGGGCGCTTGAACCAGGCGGCGATGCCGCGCCAGATGCCCCTTGCCCACATCATCGAGATGTCATTGGCAAACATCGAGAGCGGCAGGTCATGCTCGAGCAATGCCCAGTTAAAGTACATATAATCGAGCAGGCTGCGCGAGCGCATCACATAGACCATGCGCCCGCGCCTGGCCATATCGCGCAGGTTGTCCAGGTTGCGCTTTTCAAAGAGCACGTGCGCGAAAAGGAAGGCGATGATCGCGCGCATCCAGAGCCCGAACGAGGTCAGCATCGCTGACCTCGCTGGGTTCTTCTCGAGCGCCGCGGCCAACTCCTCGCGCTCGGTGCGCTTGGCCAGTGATTCGCTCACTTCACTGATTTCTTCGCCCAGGCCGGGCACGAGATCTGGCAAGGCCAGAGCTCCTCCCGGCACGCT
>JAYZVO010000116.1:0-18348 GCA_036155555.1 Myxococcota bacterium | reverse complement strand
TATTCACAACCTGCCCCGCTTCGCTTCTTGCGCGCCCGTGATGCTCACATCTCGTGGATGATCGGGATCACGACTGGCTTGCGGTCGAGCCGCTTCCTGAAGAAGCGGCGGATCGAGGCGCGGATCGTCTCGGAGACCTCGTCGAGGTTGTGGCGCTCTTTCGACGAGAGGTTGGCCACGGCCTGCATCGCATATGTCGCCGCGTCATCGAGCATGCCGTCGTCCTCGGGGTTCAGGAACCCACGTTGGAGCAAGTCCGGGCCGCTCGTCAGATCGCCAGAGCTCTTGTCCAGGATCGCGAACGCCACGATGATCCCCGAGTGCGCGAGCTTCTTGCGATCGCGAAGCTGCATGCTCTCGATGTCTCCGCCGCTGGCGCGGCCATCGACAAACACTCTGCCTGCGTGGATGCGGTCGATCACAGAGACCCCATCCTCGGTGAACTCGAGCACATCCCCATCCTCGATAAGAATCGTCGAGGGGATGCCGAGCTTGTCTCCCAGCTCGGCGTTCTGCTTTCGCATCCTGTAGGAGCCGTGCACGGGGACGAGGTGGTTGGGGCGCACCAGGTTGAGCAACAACTTCATCTCCTCGCGCTTGGCGTGGCCTGTGGCGTGGATGTCCGCGTCGCGTGCGGTGATCACGCGCGCGCCGCTCTTGGTGAGGTTGTTGAGCATGCCGTGGATGGCGACCTCGTTTCCAGGGATGATCCTCGCGCTCACGACGACCGTGTCGGTCGACTTCAGGCTGACGCGGTGCGTGCCATAGGCCATGCGCGTCAAGCTCGCGCGCGGCTCTCCCTGTGATCCTGTCGATATGATCAACAGCTCGTCATCGGGGTACTTGTCGATCTCGTTCATGTCGATGATCTCGGCCTCGGCCGGGATCTTGATGAAGCCGAGCTCCCTGGCGAGCGAGAAGTTGGTGGTCATGCTCCTGCCGAGCAGAGTGATCTTGCGATCAAACTCCACGGCCAGCTCGATCAAGCCCTGGACGCGCTCGATGTTGCTCGAGAACTGCGCCACGATCAGGCGCCCCTCGGCGGTGTCGAACACGTTGGCGAACCCCTCCTTGACCTGAAGTTCGCTGCGCGAGAACCCTGGCGAGCCGGAGTTTGTCGAGTCCGCCATAAGGGCGAGCGTGCCGTCGATGCCAAACTGCGCGAAGCGCTGCAAGTCCATCGGGCGCCCATGGAGCGGGGTGTGATCGAGCTTCCAGTCGCCGGTAAAGATCAACCTCCCCATGCCCGTCTCGAGCGCGATGCTCATGGCGTTGGGGACGGAGTGGTTGGTGTGCACGAACTCGACGACGAACTCCCCGATCTTGAGGCGATCGCCCGCATCCACCGGATAGAAGGTGACATCATCGCGCGTCAGGTTGTGCTCGCCGAGCTTTCGCCCGAGCATCCCCAGCGTCAGCTTGCCGCCATAGACGGGGACATCGACCTCCTTGAGGAAGAAGGGGAGGGCGCCGATGTGATCCTCGTGCCCGTGGGTCAGGATCACGGCGTCGAGGATGTCGAGGTTCTCGAGCACATATGCCAGGTCTGGCAGGATGATATCGATGCCAAAGCCGGAGGACTCGGGGAAGGTCAGGCCGCAGTCGATCATGACCATGGAGCCATTGGATTCGACGAGGCAGCAGTTCATGCCGACCTCATCGAGGCCACCGAGCGGGATCACGCGGACGTAGTCCCCTTCAGGTGGTTCTTGTTCGATAAACGTCTTCTTGGTGTCTTTGTTTTGACTCATCATTCATTCCTTTGAAGTCATTAATACAGGAATTCATGGTGGTTGAAGTCGCTCCCCGGATCGCGCCGACGGACCTTTCCTGCGAGATGTGCGCTGATGACTGAGAGGGGGGCCAAACGATGCCATCGCATCGCCAGCGCAACTCTCCTTATCAGCGTTTTCGCGGTCTGTCCGTGCGCGTCAGGGGAAATCTTCAACAACCACCTTGGAAAGGTGTGGCCATATTCTCTGGCCACGAAATTCATACGTTCGTTTGGACGCGAAATTTGTGGGTTGAAGCACAGAGACGCGTCGGTGCAAGCGACGTGAGCACAACAAGCTCACGAGCGCAAAGAGAGCGGCGGGCTCGGGTGGCGGGGCGGCGAGGGGACAAGAAAAACTTCGAGCGAGTCACGCGCTTGGTGCTGCATCCGCTGGTTGGGCTTTGATGCAGGGCGTGTCCTCGCTCTTGGGTGGTGGCTCGTCCGGGTTGAGCCAGAGTCGGTCGGATGGACTCGGGGAGGGGGTATCTCCCTGAATATCGAGGTCTCCCTCGACATCCACGTCACAATCGACGGGCTTTGCTGGCGCACACCACAGACATGGAGCCTCTTGATCAGGGCGCTCGAGCATCCTCACTGGGATGGTTTCGCTCTCCGTCACGCTTCTCCCTTCTTCCACCCAAACACGGGGGGTAAGCAGGAAGGCCATCCCGAAGACAAACGTCGCGAGCGCTTTTCGTAGCAGTATGTTCTCTAACATATGCATCGCTCTCTCGCGGTTGACGTGCCGTTTGTTTGGGGAGGGTTCTTGCGTCGGAGGCGGCTCGTGAGACGTCCCTTTAAAACCCGAGCTTCTTGTCAAAGAGGATGGTTGTTCTCGAACTCAAGTTCGCTACAAACAACATGCCTCCACACCTAACATAACGGTGCATGCCGAATCTTGAAAGGCTTTTGTTCATTTTCTTGGCGCGTTTCTCACCATTTTCGACGCCAGGGCACCTCTTTTGTTCGACATCACGCGTGCCTCCTTTGTTCCCCTCCACGTTTCTCTTCAGGCGATGTGAAAAAGTTGACCCCGCTTTATCTTCCATTAGCCTCACCCTTGGCAGCGCAGGACGCGCGCACGCTCACGGGCTTTGCCCCACCTCGCCAGGAACAAGAGGTGGTGGCTTGTTGGACCCGTTCATGGATGACTCGAGGGCTTTGAGGAGGGCGACAGGATGGCCGCCGAAACGATCACCGGAGCAGAAGATGCTCCCAAAAAGAAGACGTCGACCCGCAGCAAGAAGAGCGCCGGGACGACCAAGAAGAAGTCCTCCTCACGTTCTTCCAAGACCTCCTCGACAAAGACCCCGCCAGAGGTCTTGACCACAAAGTCTGCCATGCTCCCCAGAGAGCTCGGTGGGCTGTTTGCCGTCGCCATCGCGCTCGCGATCCTGCTCGCGCTCGTCTCCTTCTCGCCCGCTGATGTCGCCGAGGGCGCGGACAAGGTCGGCAACCTCATCGGCCCCGTCGGCGCTCGCGTCGGTGACTGGCTCTTTACCATCTTTGGCCTCGGCGCCTTCTGCTTCGACGCCTTGCTCTGGTATCTCGGCTTTATCATGCTGGTCGGACGCCGCCTCGAGTGGCGGCCCTCCGAGTCCTTCGGGCAGGCGATCTTTGTCCTCTCCGCCACCATGATCGCTCACCTCGCGCTCGGGCATTACACCTTCTTCGGTCACCAGGCTGGCGGGTTCATCGGCGAACTTGGCGCCGAGCTCATGCGCGGCTTCTTTGGCACCGTCGGCGCCTACATCATCGCCACCTCGCTCACCGTCACTGGCCTCATGCTCGTGACCAATATCAGCCTGACGACCCTCTCGCGCGCGATCGCTGCCACGTTCCATAAAGCCTACGCCTACATCCGTCACCGTGGCCGCGTTCACCTCGAGTATCGCCAGCGCTTGCGCGAAGAGCGCATCAAGCTCGCACACGCTCAGGTCGCTGATGATGGCGACCCCGCATTGCTCGCCGCTGAGCTCGCCATGCAGCCCATCGTCAAGGACTCCTATGGCTTCGAGGAGGGCTTCGAACAGGAGGTCAACTCCAAGCTCTCCTCTCGCCTCGGTCGCCTCTTTGGCAGAAAACAACTCGAGGCCGACGATAAAAAGGACGCCCCCAAGGAAAAGCCCGCCAAAAAGAGCAGGGCAAAGAGCAAGAAAGAGGACGCCGAACAAGAGGTCGAGGCCAAGGCCGCTCCCGAAAAGGAACAGGTCGACCCGGAAGAGAAGGTCGATACGCAACCTCGCGTTCACAACCAGAAAGGCCCCACGCCTCGCGAAGAGGAGCAGTGGTCGATGGGCGATGCCATCGCCGTCGAGGACAACGAACCTCGCATCGACGACGCCTCTGGAAACACCGTCCAGGTCTCGGACTCCGATGTGATCGACATCAGCGCGGAAGGATCAGATCCAGAGCCGCTCGGCGACGATGCGGGTGATTTTGGTCCTCGCATCGTCGAGAGCGAGGCCAAGGAGCGCGCCCGTCGCATCAAACAACTCCTCTCCGAGGACGACGAAAAGGGTGTCCTCTTCAAGCCGCTCGTGCGCGGTGGCTTCGAGCTGCCAAAGATCTCCTTCCTCAACTACGAGGACGGCGACGAGGACAGCGTCGACATCGAACAACTGCGCGTGATGGCCGCCCAGATCGAAAAGACCCTGCGCGATTTCAAGGTCGAAGGACAGATCAAGGACATCTGCCCGGGGCCTGTGATTACCGTCTTCGAGTTTAGCCCCGCGCCTGGCGTCAAGATCTCCAAGATCGCCAACCTCTCCGATGACCTCGCCATGGCGCTCGCTGCCCTGAGCGTGCGTATCGTCGCGCCGATCCCTGGAAAAGGGGTCGTCGGTATCGAGGTGCCAAATCCAAAGCGCGAGATCGTCTACATGAAAGAGATCATCGCCGACAAGGTCTTCTACGAGAACGAGAAGATGGCGCTCCCGATGGGCCTTGGCAAGGACACCGCAGGCTCTCCCGTCGTCACAGACCTCGCCAAGATGCCTCACTTGCTCGTCGCTGGCGCCACCGGCTCGGGTAAGTCCGTCGCCGTTAACACCATGATCACGAGCTTGCTCTACAAGAACTCGCCGGATGATGTGCGCCTGATCATGGTCGACCCGAAGATGCTCGAGTTCAGCATCTACGCCGACATCCCGCACCTGTTGCTCCCCGTAGTCACCGATCCAAAGCAGGCCACCGTCGCGCTCAACTGGACCGTCCAGGAGATGGAGAAGCGCTACCAGAAGCTCGCCGATCTCAACGTCCGCAACATCAAGGGCTACAACAAGAAGGTCGCAAAGCTCACCGAGCAAGCTCAGGAGGACTCCGAGAACGGGCTCGATGACTCCAAGGCGATGCGTTCCCTCGGCTTGAACGCTCAGGGCGAGCCCGAGCACACGCACATCCCTTACATCGTCGTGATTATCGACGAGTTCGCTGACCTCATGATGACCGCGTCGAAAGACGTGGAGACTGCCGTCGCGAGGCTCGCGCAGAAAGCACGCGCCGCAGGTATTCACCTGATCCTCGCCACGCAGCGCCCCTCGACCGATGTCATCACGGGCCTGATCAAGGCAAACTTCCCCACGCGCATCGCGCTGCGTGTCACGAGCAAGACCGACTCGCGCGTGATCCTCGACAGCAACGGCGCGGAGAACCTGCTCGGCAACGGTGACATGCTCTTTGTTCCGCCTGGAACAAGCTACGTGCAGCGCGTGCACGGCGCCTATGTCTCCGAGGTCGAGATCGAGCAGGTCGTCGACTTCCTCAAGTCCCAGGGCGAACCTCAATACAACGACGCTATCCTCGCCGCTGAAGACGAGGAGGGCGGCGATAACCCGCTCGAGGACATGGAGCGCGACGAGCACTACGAGGACGCGGTGCGCCTGGTGGTCGAGTCGAGCCAGGCGAGCATCTCGATGATCCAGCGCAAGCTGCGCGTCGGCTATAACCGCGCCGCGAGGATGGTCGAGATGATGGAGGTCGAAGGTCTGGTCAGTCCTCCCGATGGTTGCAAACCTCGCGAAGTGCTCGTCGACGTCTCTCCTTATTGAGTCCTTTCGCGCATGCTGGCATAAACCGCGCCGTCCGCTTGTAGTCTTATTGTATAGATAGGTTACGGTGAGGGGCCGGCGCCCTTCATGCTGGACGCAGAGGAGAGATGAAGGAGAAGACGCGACGATTCATCGCAGACTTGTGGTTCGTGATGGCGCTCGTGATGCCATTGTTCGGCGCGACCGCGCTGGCGATGAACCACTGTCACGTCGACGACGCGGCGCTCGCCATCTGGATCGAGCTCCTGCTGACGGGGCCGTTGATCCTGCTCGAATCTCACCTCGCTGACGCGCCGCTTTTTCTCACCGCGTGCGCGCTCCCCACTTTCTGGATCTTACTCGAGGCGCTCACGCTGAGGCTCGCTGTCGATCGTTGCTCGACCTGGCCCGTCGTCCTCTTGTGGGCCTGTCGTCACGTCCTGCTCGTGATCGCTTCCGGCGGCCCCGCCCTCTATTTTGGTTCGGCCACCGGGCTTGTCTTGACAGTTGTCCCCGCGTTCCTTTATCTCGCGAGCGTCCTGGGAACGGCGCGCTCATCGAGGGCGAGGGGGATCAGCTATGTTTTCGAGATCTCGCTCGGATGCATTCTCTTCGAGCGCTTTATCCTTCCCTGGATCGCGATGGCCTGGACTTGATGCGATGTGATCCTCTCGAAAGGTGCGCTTTATCACGTGCGTTCCCAGGAAGACCTCGCCATCATCAAACGTTGCTCTGACAGGGTATCACGCCACTAAAACAGCAGAGCCAGGAGGAGCCGTGTCCGAGTATTTGTACACCACTCCACCAATCGACCGCGCCGTCGGAGTGCGTCGTCATGTCATGACGACCTCGATGCGTTCGTTTGGAGGTTGGGGTTATCGCGAGATCCAGGTGCCGCTGCTTCACTACTTCGAGGCGCTACGCGATGGCCTCGATGACGAGCAGATCGAGCGGAGCTTCCGCTTCGTCGATCGCGCTGGCAACCTCATGGTCCTTCGTCCTGACGTCACCCCCGTCATCGCGCAAACCTTCGCGCAGATGCGCTCGCCACAGCTCCCCTTCAGGGTCAGCTACACGCACAAGATCGTGCGCATCGAGCGCTCCTTTACCCGCGATCAGCTCGAGTCCTATCAGCTTGGCATCGAGCACATCGGCGGCGACGAGCTCCTCGCCGATGTCGAGGTCTTGCTCGTGGCCTTCGAGGTCATGGAGCGCCTGGGGCTGAATGATTTCCAGATCAGCATCGCCGATCACCACATCGCCAATTACTTGCTCAAGGCGTGCGGCGCCCCGAGCAGAATCCGCGATCAGATCCGTGGCGCGCTCGTCGCCAGGGATGAGGATGAAGCAAAGGCGTTGCTCAATCGCCTCGGCGCGCGCTCCGAGTATGTGCAAGGCATCCTTGCGATGGCCTCGCTCAAAGGTGGCCCCGATCAACTCCAGCAGATTCGCTATGCGTTCCCCTCGGATCGCACGGTGCAAAAGCGTCTCGATTACCTCGAGCGCTTGATCTCGGTGCTCGACGAGCTCGGCTGGGGCAACCGTTATCGCCTCGAACTCGCAGAGCTCACCGGCTCCTCCTATTACACGGGCATTGGCTTCGTGCTGTTGAGCGAGGGCGCCTCTCGCGAGCTTGGCAGGGGAGGGCGCTACGACTCGCTGATCGGCATGTATGGTAAACATACGCCCGCGGTCGGATTCTCGCTCTCGCTCGATACTGTGGTGCAGGCGCTCGAACCTACCGCGAACCATTTCTCCGAGGCGGAAGCCGCCGAGGAACTCTGCGCCGTAGATCCGAACAACCCCGTCGAAGGTTTCCGCGCTGCCTTGAGGCTGCGCGAGACCGAGCAACTGCTCAGGCTTGTCAATCAGGGAGGAGAGTGATGGCGATCTATTCCTCCAGGCTTCGTCTGGCGCTGCCGCAAGGGCGAGACCTCGACGTGATCTGTGATCACCTGCGCACGTGTGGGTTCGATCTGCCCGAGCTCGACTCTCCAGGGCTCTATCCCGTCGAGGACCCGAGCGGGAGCGGGGTTGGTTTTGACATCTTCAAGCTCGCGCAATCGGACGTGGGGACATACGTCGAGCATGGGATCTCGCAGCTCGGCGTGATGTCGACGGATTTGCTCAACGAGAGCGGCGCGCGCGTCTGGCGCCCCTTCACGTTTAGCTATGGCACCTATCCGATCGTGCTCGCGGCGCCGCGCGGCATCAACTTCGACTCGCTCTCGACCAAGCCGACAATCAGGCTCGCGACCTCGCTCCCACACCTCACGCGAGATATCTTCGCCGCTCGCGGCATGGCCATCGAGGTCGTCCCTGTGGAGGACTCCACCACGGCATGTTTGCTGGGGTTGGCGGATGGGTATGTCGACAGGCTTGTCGACCCGGATGCGATCGTGCGCGAGGGGTTTCGCGTGATCGAGGTGTTGGGGAAGGCGAGGTTGAAGTTGCTGATCAATCACACCTCGTATGCTGCCAGGAGAGAGGCGATCGATGCGTTTATCGAATGCCTGCGCTCACATCAGCCAGAACCTCCCGAGCCGATTCATATCCCGTTTGATCTCGACGAGTGAGGGCATCAAAGCCCGATACCCACCAGGACGATCATGTCGCGCTGTGTGGGGTCGATGGGGTTGACGTCCACGAGCAACTCGAGCTGGTTCGGGAGCGGGAAGCCATAGAGCAACATGACGGCTGTCGCTGGCGAGAGCCGCGGAGAGCTCACACCGAGGCCAGCGCGAACGCGCTGGCCTCGGTCGTTTCGCGGGATGCGATAGCCGGTCAGCGCGTAGATCTGGAGGTTGGGGAGGAGCTGGTTCTTGAACTTCGTGGGGGAGCCATCGAGCCAGGCAAAACCACTGCGCAAGGTGGGGATAAGATCGGTCGGTCGTCCCCATACATCCGGGTTGTTCTCGATCTTTAAACCGAATGACCAGAAGGCGTTGAACTCGTCAGGCCAGGGGTAGTAGTTGGCGCCGAGCCAGAGGCCAAATCCAGGCTTTTGGATCGACGCGTCGGTGAAGTTCAGGTGCGCGCTGATCGTGGCGCTCGGCGTGAGGTCTGGCCAGTCAAAGCCGACCCTGGGGTCGCTGGGTCTGGGGCCAGAGCGCGCGGGTTGTTTCTTGACGACCTGTTGCTCGTCCTCGCGCTCGGCGAGCGGCGTGGGCAAGTCCTCGTCGACCGGCGCGATCTGTGCGCTCGCTGTACTCGCGCATAATAACGCGATCAGCGCGATGCTCGCGCTCACCAAAACTCTCTTTTGCATCCGATTCGCCACAACCGATCCTCGCCAGTGATTCTCACTCAAGCGATATTACAGCATCGATCCGTGCGGTTGGCGAATTATCCCTGTGCTCGAAGCGATTCATGCGATCAGGCATAGAAAATGGCGACGGAGCGCTCGGGATCTTCTGGAGCATAGAGCACGCCGATCGGCTCTCCTGCTCTCAGGCCAGCCGAGCGCGAGGCATGGACACGCATCTTGCCCTGGTAGATGATGCCTTCGTGTGGGTAAGCATACTCGATGTGGTCGGCCATGTTGTGCTTCGGGGTGATTTTGACCGAGGTGAGCCTCCCTCGAACATATGTTCCTTCATCCACGAGATCGCCGTATTTACGCACTCCGCGCCACCGATAGAGCATCGCATAGACCGCCCACAGTCCGAGGGTGGAAAACATCGCGACGGCAAAAAGCAGGACACCCTTGTGGGTGGAGTGGTTAAAGTCGCTCTCCGCTCCGATGATGCCTTCGATGGCATGGCCTCTCCCGAAAAAGTCGGGGATAAACATCCGGCGAACGTCGTTATACAGCTCTGTGTTCTCTCGCGGCGGCGGCCCGAGTTCGAGTAGTCTCGCAGGTCTGTGGTTGGGCTTGTTGTCCTGTCGATCCTCGGGCGTAATGTATGCGTCAGTCAATAACTCGAGCAGGGTGGTGCTCGCATCAGCCGCAGATACGGGCCTATCGCTCTTCGATGGTTCGAGTAAACGACTGGTCAACTCCAGCAACTCCGCCGGGCAGTCGCTCGCCTCCAGCGCTCGCAACCGCTCGCTCTTTCCTGTGATTTCCAACGGTGAGCGCGTGGTGATGAGGTGAAATAGAGTTGCTCCCAACGAGTACAGATCGCTCGCGGCGTCGTGTTCCCCTTCGTGTGTTTCTGGAGCAGCATAGCCGGGGGTTCCCACGAGCTGCTCGCCAGCGCGCCAGCGATTGCAGATCCCCCAGAAATCGATCAGGAGAACCTCCCCATCATCGCTCGCGAGCAATACATTGGATGGCTTGATGTCTCCATGGTGCATTGGAGGGGCGAGTCCGTGCAAATACTCGAGGATGCCGAGCAACGCTGATGTGATCCTCGATAACTCCTTGCTGGAAAATTGCTCGCCGCGGACAAGCTTGTCCGCCAACGATGCGTCGGCGGTATGCGGTGAGACAAAGCAGAAGTACGTCTCGCCATTTCGCGCTTCGTGGCAGAAGGTATCGATAATCTGGACAACGCCACCCCTCGAGATGCGTTGGAGCGCTTGAGCCTCGCCTACGAAACGAGTGAACAGGTCAGGATGATCGTCTTCCGAGAGCGCGAGCATTTTGAGCACGATTTCACTGGCGCTCTCCGTGTCTTCACAAACACACGAAACCATCGCGGGGTTATCACCGAGGGGGCGCGTAAAGCGATAGCGTCCCTGTAAGACATCGCCGGGTCTCAGTGGTCGGGAGGGGGGCATGACTCCTCGCTGGTTCCGGGCAGAGACCGGGTGTGGGTCTCAGGGGATATGTTCTTATTCCGAGAGGTTCGCCTACAATAGCGCGATAAGTCTGGCTAGCAGAAATTGTCACCTCATCATACGAAGCCATCGATAAGGAGTGGGGCTTGGCGCCGACCTTGAGTTTGGTGGTATTGATACAGAGGTGTTTTCGCGTTGTCTTTGAGGAGTCCTCGTGCTGCTTTTTCAATCCTTGATCGCGCTCTCGGGGAGCCCGGTATTCGCGAAATACCTGGTGGGATTCGTGCTGCTCGGTGGCCTGGCGCTGTGCGGGCTGCTGCTGCGCTTCTTGCTCGGGCGGTTCTGGCGCTGGTGGTATGCGAGCGAGGGGGCATCGCGGTCGAGCCGAAAGGGCTCGACCAGCAAGGCGAAAGGAAAGAAGCGAGAATCACTCGACGCCTACAGCAAGGCCGAGCTTCCCGATGGCATCAAGGTCGTCGTCGAGCGCGTCATCGATGGCGACACGTTCGATGCGATCTACAAGAAGAAGCGCCTACGCGTTCGCGTCCTCGGGTTGGATACACCAGAGAAGCGGCGTGGGAAGAAGGCGAGCCAGGATGCCGAGCGCGCGGGCTCGAGCGTGACGCAACAGATCGAACTTGGCGTGAGCGCGAGCGCGCGCGCCGAGGGGTTGCTGCTCGACAAGAAGGTGATCCTCCTGTCAGGCAGGGATGATCGTGGCCCCAGAAAAGACCTCTACGGTCGCTACCTGGCTTACGTCGAGGTCTCTGGCAAGGATTATGGTCTGCTCATGATCAAGGAAGGGCTCGGGGAGTGCTTCGGGTGGAAATATCCTCACCCTCGAAAAGCCTCTTACGAGAAGGCGCAGAAGAAGGCGCCTGATCTTCTGGCTGGTTGAACTTCTGGGATGAGAGAGGACATGACAAAGCTCGACGCGGACCGACTGCTCGAACTCGCCACGGCGGACACCTTTTGGTTGCCTGATTTCGTGCAGGTGACCGAGACCCCCGACTACAAGTACACGCACTGTGACAGGCCCGTGCGCATTTATAACCGCGTCCTCTTTTCGCGCGGCGAACTCTCGGATCATGCGCGCGTCCTCGACGCGTTCTTGCAAACACAACGCGAGGATATACCGAGCAACTGGGCGCTGACGTCTGTGCACGATTCGGATGCGCTGCGCGATTTGCTCGGGCAGCGTGGCTTTTCATGCGGTGATGCGCATCACGTGCAGACCTTGCTGTGCGAGGACTACGAGCGCAAAGCTCCGCAGGATGTGCAGGTCTTCGAGGTGGATTCGTTGGAGCGGCTGCGCTTGCTTTACGAGATCCAGGACGCAGCCTTCGGGCGTGTGCGTGGCGTGGCCGAGAGTGAACTTGTCGGAGAGCTCGAGGCGTGCACGAAACCTGGGCGTCGCGTGCTCAGGTATGTGGCGATGCGTGGCGGAGAGCCTGCGGGGACGGGCGGGATGACAATGTTCCCGGACCTTGGCTTCGGGCTCGTCTGGGCAGGGGGCGTGTTGCCCGAGCAGCGCGGCCATGGCGTCTATACGGCGCTTATCGCGGCGCGCGTACGCGATGCGCTGCGTCACGACATCCACACCATCGGGCTCTACGCCAAGACCGACACCTCGGCGCCGATCGTCGCCGCGCAAGGGTTTATGCGCCACGGGATGATGACCTATTTCGAGCGCAATTGACTCGGCTTGTACGTTCGAGCGTGTGCTCAGGCGTACCAATCCCTGATCATATCGGGTGTCTCGTGTTCGACCGGTTCGAGGTATTCGATCTCCAGCCCGCCATAGTCAAACTCGGCATCCAGCCCCGCGAGCACCGAGTAGAACCCGAACTGGAGCCTGTTCACGAAGAGGACGCCTTCTTCCATCGGGACGAACGAGTCATCCCGAAGCTTGATAACGTCCATCTTCATCCCCTGGAGGAACTCGACGACCTGGCGCACGTAGGCTGGCGAGAACCTGAAGGGGGAGTCGAACCATGGCTTGAACGCCAGGTGCAAGTACTCGAGCAGGATCTTCTCCCAGGTTCCCCCTTTCAGATTAAAGAGGTCGATGGCGCAGCGCTCGAACTCCTCGTCCTGGCCGCGCGCTGCCGCCAGGTGCATCTTTCTTGCCTTGTAAGTCCGCTCGACAGGGACGGTCTGGATGCAGCCAAAGTCAAAGAAGACGACCTCGCCGCCTGGTCGAAAGCGATAGTTTCCAGGGTGAGGATCGGCGTTGAACTGGTTGGCGGTCAGGGTGGTGCCGTAGACAAAGCGCCAGAGCGTCTCGCACCACGCGGCGCGCGCTGCCTCGTCTGGGGTCGCGCACGCCTCCTCGTAAGAGAGCCCGGTGAGGAACTCGCTGGTGAGCACGCGGCGAGTGCTCAGGGGGTCGATGACACGAGGGATGAGGACGCGGGGGTTTGGTTCGTGGATGGTGTGGAAGGTGCGCTGGCGGTGTGCCTCGAGGGTGTAGTCGAGCTCCTCGCGGAAGCGCTCTTGGATCTCGCGGATCATGTTGGCGGAGTCGAACTTCCGGCTCCCCATCATCGACGCCATCCCCTCGAGCATCTTGACGTTCTTGAGGTCCATCTCGAGCGCTTCTTCGATGCCCGGGTGTTGCACCTTGACGGCGACCTCGAGGCCATCCTTTGTCTTTGCCTTGTGAACCTGGCCGAGCGAGGCCGACGCGATGGGCGTTTCGCCAAATTCGAGGAAGAGATCCTCGAGAGGTTTCCCCAGTTCGTTCTGGATCTGCGCGCGGATGCTCTCGAAGGAGCTCGTCGGGGTGTCCTCGAGCAGTGGCTTGAGCTGCTCGGAGAAGATCGCCTGTTGGTCCTCGGGGAGCATGCCGTCGATGTAGGCGAGCATCTGGCCGAGCTTTGCGCCGAGCGCGCGCATATCACCGAGTGCCGTGGCGGCTTTGGCGGCGCTCTTTGCGACCGACTCGTCCTTGCGGTTAAGCAACATCGAGGCGCCGGTGCGTGCGCCAGCGCTGGCGAGCCTGGCGATCCTGCCAAGGCGTCCTTTGGGTATCTCTCGCTCTGCCATGATCTTCTCACGAACGTGCTGATGAACTTTCTTTTTTCGCGACCTTCGCCAAACATCCGCCGGTGAAGCAGGTGCCGGGCGTGCAATAACCTAGTGTATTCGCGCCGAGAACCAAGCAAAAACCGCGCGCGGCGGGCTCGGATGCGAATTGAGACCGAGTCAGTCCAATATGTAGACAGACGGTGGTCGTGCGCCTATCGTGTTTGATGTCGAGGCAATCAAGCGTGTGCGTTTTTGTAGGCACACCTACTCCGTTTAGCAGGGAAGCGAATGGGTCTCCCCGATGTGTCTCAAAGTGGCGAGGTGGGGTTCGATGGCGCCGAGGTGCTCGCGTTGATGGAGCGCCTGACTGGCGCGTTCACATTGCGAGAGGTCTACGAGGGCCTGCTCGAGATGATGACGAGCGCTTTCTTTGGCGTGACCGACGCGCTCGTGCTGGAGGGCGATCCAGAGAACGAGCTCTTTATCGCCGTGGCGACCACGCGGCCGGATCTTCAGGGCGCGCAGTGGAAGCGCAGCGAGCGCATCTCGCGCGTGATCGATGGTCAGATCGTGGCGCTCAAGGATGTCACCGACGATGCGACGTGGCGCGCGCGCTTTGACAAGGGCTCTCAGATCCCGAGCTCGGTGATTCTCATCCCGATTCGCCACTCGGTGATCCTGGTCGGGCTGCATAACTCACCCGGTTACTTTAACCGCGATCATGTGCTCACCGCGAGCAAGCTCGTCCCGACGCTCTCGCAAATCGTCTACAAGCTGGCGATGCATCAGTACAAGCTCCAGCGGCTGCGCAACGAGCAAGAGCGCGCCCAGATGCGCCAGCAGTTCCTGTTTATCAACCAGGCCGCGCGCGCGCTCGGCGTGGGCGTGGCGGTGCTCGATGATCGCGGCGAACTGAGCGTGGCGAGCGATGCGTTGAGCGAACTGGTCGATGGATGGCCCACGCCGCAGGCGTGGTGGCATGCCGTGCGTTCGGTCCTCTCTCAGACCCCGATCACGGGCGCCGAGGCCGTCGGCGAAGGAATGAACGCCTACGATCGTCGACAGGCAAAGCGCACCGCAGAGATCATCTCGCCGCACAACGAGCGCATGGTCTTCGAACTCACCTTCACAGGGCGCGCCCACGAGTTCGAGGATGGCTCCATGGGCCACATCATCCTCGCCGCCGACGTCACGCGCTGGGTGCTCGCCGAGGAATCATTGAAGGTCGCGCGCGATCAGGCCGAGCGCGCGAACATGGCGAAGTCAAACTTCCTGGCCAACATGAGCCACGAGCTGCGCACACCGCTCAACGCCATCATCGGTTACGCCGAGATGCTCGTCGAGGACTCGCGCTCGACCAAGGAGGACCTCTTCTCCGAGGATCTGCTCAAGATTCACGCGTCCGCGCACCAGCTCTTGCGCCTGATCAATGATGTCCTCGATCTGTCCAAGATCGAGGCAGGGAAGCTCGAGCGCAACCTCTCGAACTTCCTCCTCTTGCCACTGATCGAAGAGGTCGAGCTCACCATCCACCCGATGATCATGGCCGGGAACAACCGCTTTGTCTGTTACCAGGAGTCGGTGCCAGACGAGCTGTTCTCGGACCGCGACAGGTTGCGGCAGGTCTTGCTCAACATCCTCTCCAACGCCGCCAAGTTCACCGAGGCAGGGCATATCAGCTTGCGCGTTCGCGGCGAGCGGCGGGCTGGAGAGGCATGGGTCGTGTTCGAAATCTCCGACACTGGCATCGGCATCCCCGAGGAGAAGCTCGAGCGCCTGTTCGCGGCCTTCGAGCAGATCGACTCCTCGAACACGCGCCAGTACGGAGGCACGGGCCTGGGGCTGGCCATCTCCGAGCGGTTTTGCCAGTTGCTGGGCGGCTTCATCGAGGTCGAATCCACCCTCGGCGTCGGCTCGACCTTCAAGGTGATCCTGCCGATCAAGGCCCCGCTCATCTGACATTCTGGATTACCAGGAACCCCAGACGAGGACGTTCTCGAGGTTCTTCTCCTCGACCGCCTTTGCCAGATCCGCAGGTTCGATCCTCAAGCTCTGGTGAATGAGCACGAAGAACGTTTGCGGGTTGGCGGCGACGATCGGCTCGAGGTTGATCCAGCTCGTGTGCCTGGTCTTCGCGGCGCGCTCCTGATGCTCGAGGAAGGTGCACTCGGCGATAACAAGCGGCATCTCGAGGAGCTCGGGGTGGTTTTCGTACACCTCGTGGCTCGTGTCACCGAGGAAGGCAAACTGCGGCGTGCGCGCCCAGGACTCGATCTCGACGCCTTCCTTTCTCAACGCGCCGAGTTCCCTTCCGGGGAGGCCGATATACTCCGCCTTGAGCTTCTTCCTCGCCAGATAGAACGCGTACCCCACGCAAGGGATCGTGTGATCGCAACGCACCACGTCGACCTCGAAGCGCTCCTGCCCATGCGGTATGAAGAACGTATCGCCTGGCCTGGCGGGGGATAGTCTGTAGCTTGGCTCTTCGATCGACGGATCGAAGGCGCGGCAATCGGTCAGTGATTGCAACGCGCGGATGTAATCGACCAGAAACCCGCACCCTTCCTCGGGGGCATAGAGCCCTGGACAGACGCGCCGTGACTTCAGGTGAATGATACGGCACGCATGGTCCGAGTGGGTGTGCGTGATAAAGATCTGACGCGGGAAGGCGTCGGCGACCCTGGCGCCCGCGTCGAGCGACCACCCCAGCTCGGGGATGAAGAAGCCAGTGGCGTCCGCCGAGCGCGAGATCCCCTGGAGCGTGTAGCCGCCAGCGGTGTCGGGCATGCGCCAACTCCAAACGTGCCTCAGAACATCTCGGCTTTTCGACTCCATGGGACTCTCCTTGTTTGCCTGTCAGGGATGAGGTGGTGTCGTAACGACACTTACGGCGATGTTTATTGCATGCTTCCCCGAAAAAGGCTCTGCGCGTAAGCTGCCAGGGTCATTGCTTATCGATGAGTGGGAGGCCGGATGGCAAGGATCTATACGCTTCGGGTGGAGGTCGCGCTGATTCATCCGCCGATCTGGCGCGGGGTGGAGGTCCCTTCGATCACGTCCCTGGCGACGTTGCATCTGATCTTGCAGCGCTTGCTCGGGTGGGACAACAGCGCGCTCTACGAGTTTGAATGCGCCGGAGAGCGCTTCGGCGCGATCGACTATGATACGCTCGGAAGAGATGATCCTCGCGCTTACGATGTCCGCGATGTTTGGCTGTCGCGCCTGCTCGGGGAGTCTCGGCGCAAGATGCGCTACATCTATGATCCGCTCGGCGAGGCGTGGGAGCATGAGCTGACGTTGATCGCGGCGGGGACGCCAGAGGATGGCGTTCGTTACCCGAGGTGTGTGGGCGGTGAGCGAAGCGGCCCGCTGCGTGGCATCGGCGGTGTGATCGGGTACCAGGAGTTGCTCAGGAGGTGGCGCGATCGTCGCGAGCGGCCCGCAGATGCGCTCTGGCCCGCGCACTTTGATCCCGAGTATTTTGACCCGGATGAGGTCTGGCTCGAGAGCTTCGAGCAGTTGTCCGCGCTGGCCAACGCTTCCGCAGGTTTTCACACCATCGACCTGTGGTCCTTTGCCACCCCTGTCGAGCAAGCCGAGGTGTCTGGCGCGCAGCTCGAGTTCGAGCGACAGATCGCAGCGCGTCGAGCACCTCCTGCGCGGCCTGCGCCCCCCGAGTTTATATCTGTGCAGGAGTTGGTCAGCGCCAGCGAGCGGCATCTGCGCTCGAGCGCAGATGCCAGCGCTTTCGCTGGTGATTTGCTCGGCTTTGTCGAAGGCATCGCGAAAAACCTAGGCAAGCTCAGTAACCTCCACACCCGTCAACTCGCCGTCGACGCGCTCTACCAGATCCCTGGTCTGATCCCGGAACCTCCCGAACCTGAACCTGAACCTGAGCCCGAGCCAGCGCCAGCGCCAGCGCCAGCTCCCGAGCCAGCTCCCGAGCCAGATCCAGCGCCGGTGCTAGAATCGACGCCCGAGTCAGCGCCCAAGTCAGCGCCCGAGTTAGCACCCGAGTCAGCTGCCGAGCTCGAGTCAGCGCCTTTGACTACAACAGCGCCTGTGCCAGAGCCCGAGACGACCTCCGAGGTTGTCTCCACGCCTGTCCGTGAGGTCACTGGTGATGTCGAGGAGGAACCTCCAGAAGCGTTCGTGCAACAGGAGGAGGTCGAGGAAATCGATGTGCCTGAACCAGAAGCCGAGGTGTTGCTCGATGAGGAAGGCTTGAAGGGGTTGCCGTCAGTGCTGTCGCTTGGCCGAGCGCTCTCGCGTTTGCCTGTGGCATGGCTCGATGTGATCGCCACGACGCTCGATATCGAGGCACCCGCGCCAAAGCGCGAGGAGCGCGAGGCGCAGGTCATCGCAGAACTCTCCGGGCTGGAGGAAGTCGACGAGATGATCGACACGCTCGACACCCGCGCGCTCGATCTGCTCACGACATTGCTCGCCGAGCACGAGCCGATCGCCGCACGAGATCTGCTCGAGCGCGGGGTGTGTGATTTCGATCTTCGCTTTGACGGTGGTGGGGAGGTTGGCGCGCTGCGGCGAGTCGGTGTTTTGTTCGCCAGCAAGAAGGGCGAGGCGGTGATGCTCTGGGTTCCAGATGAGTTGCGGCAATTGCTCGGTATCGCGCTCGATTGATTTTTTGTTCGGGCTGGTGTTTCGCTTCGGGATCTTTCGAACATGCAGTGAGTTTTGCCTAGTGAGTTTTGCCGGGGGGGTCGAAGGCTCCCTCGAGCAAGCCAGAAACCGACGGTGCCGAGTAAAATCGAGGCCGCCAAAAATTTTTGA
>JAYZVO010000115.1:0-11216 GCA_036155555.1 Myxococcota bacterium | reverse complement strand
GGCCATCGTTGTCATTGGGGTCGAGGTAGTCGGGGATGCCGTCGCCATCGGTGTCATCGTTGCGAGGATCGCCATCGCCGTCGACGTCCTCGACGAGCGTCGATTTTCCATCGCCGTCATCGTCCGGGTCGAGCGCATCGATCAAACCGTCGTTGTCCGTGTTCTGCGGGTTTGCCGGATCGTTGACCTCGACGAAATCGTTCACCCCATCGCCGTCGCTGTCGGGGTTGTTCGGGTTTGTCCCCAGACCAACCTCTGTCGCGTTCGTCAAACCGTCGCCATCCGTGTCGCCAGTCGGGCACGCGAGCGCATTCGGGTTTGGCACGCAGGGGTCAGCAGGATCGGGGTCTGAGATATTGGGCGTGCCGTCTCCGTCGGTGTCCCCCGTTGCACAAGCGATCGCGAGCGGGTTTGGATCACAAGGGTCGAGGAAGTTTGGTGTCCCATCGCCGTTGGTGTCGTCGTCGAAGGGGTTACCGTTGCCGTTGGTGTCCTCGTTGATCGAGAGAACGCCATCGCCATCATCATCGAAGTCGAGGTAGTTCGGCGTCCCATCACCGTCAGCGTCATCGTTTGCGGGGTTGCCATCACCGTCGCGATCCTCAGCGAGCGTGGGGGCGCCATCACCATCGTCGTCCGTATCGAGGTAGTTGGGAGTGCCATCGCCATCACGATCATCATCGGAGGGATCACCATCGCCATCGAGATCCTCGACCAGCGTCGGGATGCCGTCACCATCATCATCAGCGTCCAGATAATCCGGGGTTCCATCGCCATCGGAGTCATCATTGGTAGGATCGAGGTCGAGATCGAGATCCTCGTCCACGGTCAAGATCCCGTCGCCATCGTCATCCGTGTCGAGCGCGTCGATGGTGCCATCGCCGTCGGTGTCCGCAGGTGCAGAAGAGTCGACCACCTCGACGCCATCATTGACGCCATCGCCATCGGTGTCTGGGATTGTCGGGTCGGTGCCGAGGACATTCTCCGTGCAGCTGTCGAGGCCATCCATATCGGAGTCATCGCATGTCTGGCAGACGCCGTTGTCACAGGCGACAGGATCGCTGCCGATATCACCGATGGTGGTGCCGTTGCTCGGGTTGGCCAGATCACTGGCAAGCGACGAGGTGTTGTTCGATGTCCCGAAGATCATGCGGAAGGACATCGCGGGATCAAAATTAAGCGGCGCGGCGGTCAGATCCGCGAAAGGCACCGCCCAGTCCAGAAAGTAGGTGCCGTCTGCGTTTGCCTGCACGCGCGTGTGCGTGATGGTCGAGTAGGTCGCGAGCTCGAGCTCGGCGTCATCACTCGGATCTCCGATGGTGCGTTGGTTCGTGTTCTGACGAAGCGAGACCCCTTCCGTGCCGATGCCATCGACCATGATGAGGAATTCGTAGTCGTCGACGTTCCCATCTGTCTCGAAGAGCACCCCCCAACCAAACGGGCGATACTCGAGCGGAGAGATGGAAGAGCGCGGATCATCCGCGAGGCGCAACCTGAAGTAGAAGAAGGTCGCGTCATTGTAAAAATAGGCTGCCGTCGAAACCCCCACAATGTCGCGGGAGTTCGACGCATCACCAGAAGGATCGGTGATCTCCATCGAACCATACAACACCGGACTCCAGTCGGTGTCGTTGGCCGGGAAGCTCTGGGCCTGTGCCTTTGAGGGGGAAAAGATGGCAAGCGCTGTCAGCGTGCACAGCGTCGAGAATAATCGTGTCGAGAAACTCATGGTCGGCCTTCAAAGTCAGACGCACGAAAGATCCCCCCGATCCTCTTATGCGGTCAATTCGTTCTGTCGCTCTCAAGAGATTGTGTCACCTCGATCACAACAGCATCTCCTCCTGATGGCAACGGCCCCACAGCAATCATCATACTCCGCCAGAGCACACCATGCGCTCCGAGTTTGCATCTCTCAAACCTCGACCGGGACGAAATGGATAGAATCCTGATGAGGTTGCAACTTTTGTTGCGCCTCGCTCTTCTGTTATAGAGTGTGGTGCACGAATTGTGATGGATAAGGGACTTGTTTACGGGGAACAGCAGACGATGAATATGCACATCAAATACGCACTCCTTGGGTTGGCGCTGCTCGCCGGGTCGAGCGCGTGCAAGACGACCAACGCGGTCGAGACCGACATCAAGCCAACGCTTCGCGCCATTCCCGTGAGCGCCGAGTCCGTGCTCGAGGACGGCACCATCCGAAAAACCTACGATGACAACAACGACGGGCTCTCCGAGGTCACCAAGTATTTCATCGAAGAGGCCGACCCTGACGACCCGACCACGACCACGCGTCGGATCGTGCGTATGGAGCTCGACGTGAACTCCGATGGAAAAATCAACGTCGTGCGACACTACGGCCAGAGCCGAAAGCTCGACCGCGAGGAGCTCGACCAGGACCTCGACGGCAAGATCGACATCGTCAGCTATTACGACCAGGGCGAGCTGGCCAAGAAGGAGATCTTGAGGCGTGACAGCGAAAAGATCGATGCCACGCGCTACTACGCGCGCGGCTCCATCCTTCGCGTCGAGCGCGACACGAACAACGACGGCAAGGTCGATTACTGGGAGTACTACGAAGGGGGCGTGCTCGATCGCATCGGGCGAGATTTCAACGCGGACGGTCGCGCCGACTCGTGGCAAAAGCGCTGATTCGCAAAGCCCCGACTTCCACCCAATGACAGCAACGCGATGGCGCCAGAGGCCAAGAGCTCTCCTGGCGCCATCGTTTGTTTCCACGCATCTCGATAGATCATGGCAAACATCCTCACGCGCGCTCACACGCACCTGCGCGACTTCCTCTCCGAAGCAAAGCACGAGCTAGACACCAACGGGGGGCATCCGACAGCGCTCGATATGCGCACGATCCTCGTGGTGAGCCTGACCTGCGTGCTGCTCACGCTGTTCTATTATTACGCCAGACCAAACTTCTACAACCGCACGCTGGCCGACTCGGTGGTGTCTCTGCTCGGGATGGAGAAGTCGGCGTTTCGCTCGCTGCTGCCCTATGTGTACTGGTCGCTCTCGAGCTTCACGTTGAGGATCTTCATCCCGCTGATGTGCATCCTCTTCTGGTTTCGAGAATCCCCCAGAGATTATGGCTTTCGCCTCTGGAAGAAAGGGCACGGCCCCATTTACCTCGGGCTCTACCTGTTCATGCTGCCGCTGCTCGTGATGGTCTCGTACATGCCGAGCTTCCAGTCGAAGTACCCGTTCTATCGGGATGCCACGAAGTCAGTCGTGCACTTCCTTGGCTACGAGCTGGCTTACGGCGTGCAATTCTTTGGCGTCGAGGCGTTCTTTCGCGGGTTTTTGATCTACGCGCTCTTCAAGCGCTTTGGCTATCACTCGGTCGTGATCATGACGATCCCCTACTGCATGATCCACTTCAACAAGCCCGTGCCCGAAACCCTCGGCGCCATCATCGCAGGACTGGCGCTCGGGTTTATGGCCATTTACTCCAAATCCTGGCTCCCAGGCGCCCTGCTCCACTGGAGCATCGGCTTCACGATGGATGTCCTGTGCATCTGGCATAAGGGTGGATGGCCCGAGTGATTTTCGCGCCCCCCGCGGGGGGCGCGCATCACTCCTCGTGGTTGAGGCGTGCGTCTGTGAGTTCGATGGGATAATCGCGGGTGAAACAAGCCTCGCAGAAGTTGCAGGCGTTGTTCTCAAAGTCGGTGACCTCTGCGCCGACCGCCTCGCGCAAGCCATCGACGGAGATGTAGGCGAGCGAGTCGGCGGTGATGTAATCGCGGATCTCATCGAGCGAGTGAGAGGATGCGATCAGCTCGCTGCGCGAGGGCGTGTCGATGCCATAGAAACAAGGGCTCACCGTCGGCGGCGAGGCGACGCGGAAGTGAACCTCTGCGGCGCCAGCCTCGCGGATCATCTTGATGATCTTGCGCGAGGTCGTGCCGCGCACGATCGAGTCATCCACGACCACCACGCGCTTTCCTTCGATGATGGATTGCACGGGGCTGAGCTTGAGCTTGACGCCAAAGTGACGGATCGAGTGTGAGGGCTCGATAAAGGTGCGCCCAACGTAGTGGCTTCGCACGAGCCCCATCTCGAAGGGGATGCCGGAAGCATTGGCAAAACCGATGGCAGCGGGCACGCCCGAGTCAGGCACGGGGATCACGATGTCGGCCTTGACGCCGGATTCGCGCGCGATGATTTCTCCCATGCGCTTGCGCGTCTCGTAGACGTGGCGTCCAAACACGGTGGAGTCAGGGCGCGAGAAGTACACCAACTCGAAGACGCAGGGTTTCGGGGTGATTGGCAAGAATGGCTTGATAAACCGCTCGCTGCCATCACGATCCACCACCAGCATCTCGCCGGGCTCGAGCTCTCGCTCGACCTTGCCGCCGATAAGCACGAAGCTCGATGACTCGCTCGCCACGACGCGCGCGCCGTTGAGGTGTCCGATCACGAGCGGGCGCACGCCGTGAGGATCGCGCAACGCGAACATGAAGTCGCGCGTTAGCCCCACCAGACTAAACGCCCCCTTGACCTGGCGAACAGCGTCGAGCAACGCCTCGAGCATATCACTGCCGTATGACCTCGCCACGAGGTGTGCGATCACCTCCGTGTCGCTGTCGGTGGCGAAGATGCTGCCGGACTCTTCGAACTTCTTTCGGAGTGAGAGCGCGTTGGTGAGGTTGCCATTGTGCGCCAGCGTGAGCATCCCGAACTTGGTGCCCACCTTGATCGGCTGGGCATTGCGGATCGAGGAGCTCCCTGCGGTGCTGTAGCGCACGTGCCCGATAGCAACATTACCGGGAAGTTCGGCCAGCGTGTTCTGATCGAACGCGTCCGAGACGAGGCCGCGACGACGCTGGACGAGGATGCGCTCGCCGTCGAGCGTGGCGATGCCGCAAGCCTCCTGACCGCGGTGTTGGAGTGCGTGCAAACCGAGATAGGCGATGTTGGATGCCTCCTTGTGGCGCATCACGCCAAAGACACCGCACTCCTCGTCGATGAGGTGCATGTGCTCTTCTTCGAGCATCTTCTCCTCCACGCGCCCGAATCACACAAGCGCTTGAAATATCTTGGCTTTAAAAACCTTCGAGACCCCTCACGGGGGCAAGTCTTAACAGCACATCAAGGATTTGTCACACGTGATCGCGAGAATAATCACGCCCCCAAGTTCTCACCCTCGGGCAGCCCAAAGATCCGGCGCGCGTTCTCCTCGCACCTCGCCGCGAGCTCGTCGGCGTCGACGCCAAGCTCGGCGCTCGCGGCATCGACGACCGCGCGCATATGCGAAGGCTCCCCTCTTCCAGCTCGCCCCACGCTTTTGACAGGTCGATCGGGCGCGTCGGTCTCGAGCGTTACCATCTGCGGCGCATACTCCCACGCGCGGCAGAGCGCCTTCTTGTTCTTCTGGTAGCCATCCCAGGTCAGCGGCGTGCCAAACGAGAGCGCCCACCCCAGCTCGATAAACCGCGAGACCATCCCCACAGGGCCGCTGTAGCCATGAAGCTGTCCGCCGGGGGGATGAGGGTGCTCGGTGAGCAAGCGCGCGAGGCGATCGTGGCATCGCACCGCGTGGATGATGACGGGGAGGTTCTGCGCGCGGGCGATGTCGAGCTGCATTAAAAAAGCGCGCTCCTGAAAGGAGCGCGCTGCGGTATCACTGGCGTCGATGACAAAGTAATCGAGCCCACACTCCCCGAGCGCACAGAATGCGCCCGAGGCACTGTTCGAGAGCGCGTGCTCGAGCGCGAGCATCTCTCGCTCGAGGCGCTCTTCATCCTCGCAAAGATCGCGCACCGCCCAGGGGTGGAGCCCGGCGGCGGCGAACACGCCAGGGGTCTTCGCGAGCTCTGCAGCGAGCGCGCGGCGCTCGCTGTCATAACCAGCAATCAAAAGCCCGCGAACGCCCTGCTCCGCTGCGTGGGTGAGGATCGCCTGACGATCCTCGTCGAACTGCGCGAAGTCGAGGTGGCAATGCGCGTCGAACATGTCAGCTCCCTGGCTGGAAGCTCTCGACGAATGCGTTGAAGTTGGCCTCCTGCTTGTCCATGGTGACCTTTGGACCGAGCAGCTTGAAGAAGAAGAGGCCACCGGGTGCCTCGACGATCGCGCCGAGCACGCGCTGGTTCTCCTTGGAACCAGCCGAACCTTGAACCATCGCCGCGCCCGCGCTGTAGGTCCCCGAGACGTCGATCAGGTGCACCTTCATCCCATTGACCTGGCGCTCGGAGCGCTTGGCGGCCTTGGCGCTGGGAGTTCCATCGGGCTGTGAGAACTGCCCGACCCAACGATCGATGTTGGCGTCCACGCCGCCACCGCCACCGGGGCCAAAGAAGAAGATCGACATCACCGCGGGCTCGCTCCCATCGGGACCGGGAGCGTGGTACTCGGCGAGCCTCATGCTGCTCGAAGGTTGGACGCCGTCCCAGGAGTCGGGCGCTTTCCAGAGGAGCGGACCGGTCGTTCCGTAGGTGTTGACCTTGCCGCCGGTCGAGGCAACGCGTGGCCTCGGCGCCTGATCTGTGGGGTTGACGCCTGCGCCCACGGGGGGGTGATCGGCGGGGAGTTGACCATCCTTGGGGATGCTCTCGAGCGCTGGCGCGCGCATGCCGCCCGCGTTCGCGGCCGGTGTGCCCTGCGCATTCGCAGAAGGCGCGACCGCCTCTGGCGAGCCCTTGACGGTAACTTCGGGCGCGTCCTGGAAGCGGCGATCCTGATCACAGGCAGCGAGCATCGCGAGGCAGAATGCGCCAGTGAGCAACAGACTCTGGCGGTTGCCGGTGTAGATAGGGAGCGTTCGCATCGGTGAATGACTCTTTGGTGAAAGCACAGTGGTTGGCCTGATCACGCGCCAGGCAAGCAGCGGTATACCCGCCATGGCGCGCGATCACAACCTCGGGACAATCACCCCATAAGCAAATCGGAGGCGTCGTAACCGGAGAGATCCGTCGACTCGCCAGCGACCGAGAGGTGCGCGACCTGGGCGCGCCCCGTGCGCATGTCCGTTGCTCGCACGTTGAGCATCGAGTTGGTGTTGACCTCGAAGGTGACCTCGATCTGGACCTCCTCGCGAGGTCCGGGCGGGATGTCATTGAGTTCGAGGATGCCGAGCTGGTGGTTGTCCTCGATGCGGCGGCTGTTGCCTGCGTAGACAGGCAGCACGACACGCGTCTGATCATCGCGCGAGGTCGAGAAGTAGCGCGTGCGCTCGAGCGGGAGTTGGCCGTTGCGCTCGATGATGATGTCCATCACGCCACCCACGGTGGCGACGCCGAGCGCGTGCGGCGTGACATCGATAAGCAGTGGCCCCGCAGCGGCGGGCTGAGGAGGAGGCATCGCGCCGCCTCCGCCCATCGGGCGCTGCTGCGCGCCCCCCTGTCCGCCACCATCGAGCCCACCCATCCATGCGTCATCTCCGCCCGAGGCGCGAGCGAAGTCGATGCCACCAGGGGAAGGAGGAGTCGCCGCAGGTTGCACGAGCGATGCGCCAAAGATCGCGGCGCCGATGGAGACGACCTCGTCGGGGTTGATCCCTGCGACCGCGCGCTTGTTGAAGAACTGCTGGGTGCGCTCTGCGACGATCGGGACGCGGGTGGAGCCGCCGACGAGCACGAGGTGATCGATCTGACTTGGCTGGAGGTTAGCGACGCGCATCGCCTCCTCGCAGGTGCGCAAGGACTGGTCGACGATGTCGATGGTGCGACGATTAAACGCATCTCTGGAGAGGCTGAACTCGAGCTCGAGTTCGGTGAGCGAGCCAGGCACGTACTCGGTGACGCGGGTGGTGACCGAGTCCTGGCGCGTCAGCCCATGCTTGATATCTTGCGCGATCGCCTTGAGGCGTTGGCGGATGATCTCATCGCCCGAGAGGTCGTAGCCGTACTGCTTCTCGAAGGCGGTGAGCATCGAGGAGACGAGCCTGTTATCGAGGTCATCGCCGCCAAGGTAGCTGTTGCCTGCGGTGGCGAGCACCTCGAAGACGTTGTCGCGAAGTTCGAGGATGGTGATATCGAAGGTGCCGCCGCCGAAGTCATAGATGGCGACCTTTTCGTGGCGCCCCTGGCCGTGGCCGTAGGCGAGCGCTGCGGCGGTGGGCTCGTTGATCAGGCGCAGGACTTCGAGGCCAGCCATTTCGCCAGCGCGCTTTGTCGCGCGGCGTTGCCCCTCGTCAAAGTTGGCGGGGACGGTGATGACGGCCTTGCGGACCTCCTGACCGAGGTAATTCTGCGCGAGCTCCTTGAGGTAGAAGAGGATACGCGCGCCGATCCCTTCCGGGGGGTGGAGCGTCTGGCGGATCTGGATGCGAGGCGCGCCGTCCTGACTCGGGACGATGGCGTAGGGGAAGGAGCCGATAAGCACCTTGAGCTCTGGCGACTCGTAGGGTCGCCCGATCAGGCGCTTTGCCGAATACACGGTGTGCATCGGGTCCTGAATCCGGTAGGTCCGCGCGGCGTTGGCGAGCGCGGTGCGGCCATCCTCGAAGAAGTAGACGATCGAGGGGTGAATCCGGTTGCCCTCGGCATCGGGGATCACGATCGGTTGCCCTTCGAGCATCACGGAAATGACGGAGTTGGAGGTACCGAGGTCGATCCCGACAACGATTTCAGACATACGCGCTCCTGATGATGATCGGCTTTGGCAAGGGTATTCGTTTGAACGTCGAGCATATATTTTTGCAGGGGCAAGAATTGCAGATCGAGGAGAGAAGGAAAAGCCCGCATCGCGACTTTCCTCGCGCGCACCTCCGGCGCGTCGTGCCGTGAGGGGATCGAAAAGGGAGGTGAGCGGGGACGCTGAATGAGCATTCATTTAATAAGCGCGAAAGAGCGCACCCAGAGGCATCAGAGGCGCATCCCACAAGGGAGTGAGGGTCCTCGAAATCGCCACCATCGCGGGTTGCCCAACCAAGGCAAGTCGGTTATAGAGGTGGGTTGAAGTGGCGCGCGAGTCCAGGCGCACCGACGCAGACCTCGCGCCACACCGGATGAAGGTCATCGCCACGACCCATCGTTAGGCTAGAGAGCCGGGCAAGCCTTCAAAAAGACGCATTACGGAGAAGAGCGTGGAAAATAGCTTCGTCAACATCTCGATGTTCTGGCAGGTGGTCCGCCTGGTGATCCTGGGGGCCGTCCTCTTCGGGTTCGCGCGCGCAGGCTGGGTTGTCTTCTGGTTGCTGCGTTACGTGGCGCAAGGCTCGGGTTCGCTCGAGCTCGACAACATCTGGGAGCGCATCCGCGGCTTCATGATCAACGTGCTCGGACAGAAGCGCGTGATCGCGGAGCCAGCTGGCATCCTCCACCTCTTCATCTTCTGGGGCTTTTTGGCGCTCCAGGTCGAGACGATCGAGTACCTGATCCGAGGCGCCTTCTGGAACTTCCACTTCAGCGCCATCGTGGGTGTCCCGGTCTACAACGCGTTGTTGTTCGTGCAGGATCTCGTCGCCGCGATCATCATCGTGGCGCTCTCGCTCCTGACGTATCGCCGCTTTGTCTTGAAGCCAAAGCACGTCGTGGTGAGCTTCGACGCGATCTGGATCACGTTGATGATCGGTGGCCTGATGGTCACCAAGCTCATCGCCAACGGCGCCGAGATCGCGTTCACCGTGCCCACGCTGGAGATGGCGAACCTGACAGCGGGCGCGTTCGCTGACCTCGGGCACGACCCACGCTGGACCCCATTCGCGCTCCTGTGCGCCAAGGCGATCCGCGCCATGGGCGGCACCGTCGGCAGCGAAGGGATGTACTGGATTTACCACATCAACTACGCGCTTCACGTCTTGATCGTGGCCTTCTTCGCCAACTACATCCCCGAGGGCAAGCACCTCCACCTTATCGGCGCGATGCCCAACATCTTCTTCCGCAAGCTCGAGCCTGCTGGCGCGCTCGCGCCGATCGACCTCGAGGACGAGAACATCGAGACGTTTGGCGTCGGTCGCGTCGAGGAGCTTCACTGGAAGCAGCTCCTCAACACCTACGCCTGCACCGAGTGTGGCCGCTGCGAGCACTACTGCCCGGCCTACAACACTGGCAAGCCGCTCAACCCGATGATGATCGTCCACAAGGTCAAGGATCAGCTCCGCGCCAAGGGCGAGTATGCGCTCAAGGAGGGCAATGACGACGCGGACGAGAAGTTCGAGATGCTGACCGGCTCGGTCATCACCAAGGAAGAGCTCTGGAGCTGCACGACGTGTGGCGCCTGCGTGGCCAACTGCCCCGTGTTCATCGAGCACGTCGACACCATCATCGACATGCGCCGCTACCTGGCGTTGATGGAGGCCGACTTCTCGCCAGAGATCTCGCGCACCTTCCGCAACATGGAGAACAACTACAACCCATGGGGCATCTCCTCCTCCTACCGCACAGACTGGGCCGATGGCCTCGATATCCCGCTGCTCAGCGAGTGTGAGGAACCACCAGAGTACCTCTTCTGGGTTGGCTGCGCGGGCACCTTCGATGACCGCCAGAAGAAGGTCTCCAAGGCATTCGCGAAGATCCTGCGCGCGGCAGGCATCTCGTTCGCCATCCTCGGCACCGAGGAGAGCTGCACGGGTGATCCTGCGAGGCGCCTCGGCAACGAGTACCTCTACTGGATGCTCGCCACCACGAACATCGAGGTCTTGAACGGCTACAACGTCACCAAGATCGTGACCACCTGCCCGCACTGCTTCCACACCATCGGCAAGGAGTACCCGCAGCACGGTGGTCACTACGAGGTCATCCACCACACCGAGCTGCTCAACGCGCTCATCGCGGATGGACGCCTGAACCTGCGCGGCACCGGGCACATGCGCGTGACCTACCACGACTCCTGCTATGCCAACCGCTGGGCGGATGATTATGACAGCGCGCGCGACGCGCTCTCGGCGGTCGCTGGCGTGGAGCTGGTCGAGATGGAGCTTAACAAGAAGCAATCCTTCTGCTGTGGCGCCGGTGGTGGCCGCATGTGGATGGAGGAGCACCTCGGCAAGCGTGTCAACATCGAGCGCACCGATCAGGCGCTCGCGACCTCGGCCGACGCCATCGCCGTGGCATGCCCCTTCTGCCTGACCATGTTCGACGATGGCCTCAAGAACCGTGACGCCGCCGAGATGCCGCTCTTCGACATCGCAGAGCTCATCGCCGACAACCTCGTCGATGATCTCGACGACATTGAGGACCATGAAGGTGACCAACCTGCCGCTGCAGAGTAATCGCAGCGACCAGGCAAGAACGAGCGAGGGGCGCCGGGTGATTCTCACC
>JAYZVO010000114.1:0-39910 GCA_036155555.1 Myxococcota bacterium | reverse complement strand
CCGCCAAAAATTTTTGATCGCAGGACGAATAAAACTCCCTGCGATCAAAAATTTTTGGCGGCCTCGATTTTACGTGCCGCTACGGCGCCCGAGTCTCAAAGTCGTTTGGCCAGAGCGCCGGTTGAAGAGCGCGTCAGCGCCGACGCGTATCGTAGAGGTACTGCATCAGGTCACCGTTTCTGTAGACGAGGCGTTCGACGTTGTCCTCGACGGTGATCGTCTTGTGGTTCCCCTCGCTGAGGTCTCGCGCTTCTTGAATCGCTTCCTCGCGCTCTTCGATCTTGATCGACTCGTGGCCATCCGTGATTTGGTACATGGGTCTCCTGGGTGGAGTTGTGTGTGATGGGGTTCATGATGGAAGAAGGCGATGATGAACCCGACGCATCACTCGACCTCCGGTGTTTCAGGAGGGAGATGCGCCATGCTCGCGCTGTGGTTAAGAGGGCGAGCATCGAATATGAACGAAGAGGGATCGCCACCCCTCGTGGTAGCTTGCTCGCGACGCATCTGTCAGATGACAGGTACAGGCATCGACCCTCGAAAGAGAGGGGACGCATGCGCGAGCAAATCGTGAAGAGGAGGACCTCTTCATCGGCCTACAATGAGAACTTACGCACCCGCAGGCCGCTGACTACCTCTCTTCATGCATACCGGGAACCCGACCTCAAAACAAGGGCGCCGCCCGAGCCGGTGCTCCTCTTTGGCTACCTTGCCGCCTGTGGTGTGGTATGGTGGTCCTCTCTTTTCGAGGAACGTGAAACCGACAGGATGGGTACGGAATATGGACGAGATCGCCAAAGAGTTCGCGCTGGTAAAGCGCCAGGATCTGGGCTTTATGCCACCGCTTCACCCGGGCACCACCGATCGCTTGCTCTATGATGGGCACTGTGGCTTGTGTCACCGCGCCGTGAAGTTCGTGCTGCGCCATGACATGAGCGAGACGGCGTTTCGCTTCACGCCACTGCAAAGCGAGCAGGTCGACGCGATGCTTCCTTCCACGACGCCAAAGGAGACGCTCCCTGATAGCATGGTCGTGATCACCTCGCGCAACGAGGTCTACACGCGCTCGGACGCCGCGCTCTACATCGGCAAGCGCCTCGGGGGCGTCTGGCGCATCCTGGCGACGCTCGCGGAAGGGGTCCCGCGCCAGGTGCGAGACACGATCTACGATCTTATCGCGATGGTGCGCCACAAGCTCTTCGAGAAGCCCGAGGAAGCCTGCCCCATCGCGCCTCCGCAAATCCGCGGGCGCTTCGACTACTGATGCGATAAGCGCGCGCGAGGAGAACGAGAAGAGGGCGTCCTCTCCATACGGATATGGAGAGGACGCCCTCTCTTTGTCTGGGTTATGCGTCGCTGTTCAGGCGCCGTTTGCGGATCTCACTGGCGACCGCGTCGGGCGCGATCTCGTGGCCGTGGAGCTGCATCGAGTAGCTCGCGCGCCCCTGTGAGAGTCCGCGCAACGCGCTGGCGTAGCCAAACATCTGCGCGAGCGGAACGCGCGCCTGGATGACACGCGCCGGACCTCGTTGCTCGTTGCCAAGGATCTTTCCTCGACGCGCCGACAGGTCGCCGATCACATCCCCGATGTATTCTTCCGGGGTGGTGACTTCGACAGCCATGATCGGCTCGAGCAGCTTTGGCGACGCCTTCGCGCTCGCGTCCTTGAACGCGATCGAGGCGCAGATCTTGAACGCCATCTCGCTCGAGTCGTTCTCGTGGTAGAGCCCGTCTCGCAAGATGACCTCGACATCCGTCACCGGATATCCTGCCAGCACACCCTCTTCAGCCGCTTCGCGCACGCCTTTCTCCACGGCAGGGATGTACTCCCTGGGGATCGAGCCGCCGCGCACCTGATCCTCGAAGAGGATGCCCGAGCCAGGTTCGCCAGGGCGGATCAGAAGATCGACCTCGGCGAACATGCCAGGACCTCCGGTCATGCGCTTGAAGCGGAAGCGATGCTCCACCTCGTCCGCGATCGTCTCGCGGTAGGCGACCTCGGGTCTGCCGACCCGAAGTAGCACCTTGTATTCGCGCACCAGCCGTTGGCACAGGACCTCCAGGTGAAGTTCTCCCATGCCGCCGAGCAAGGTCTGGCCAGTCTCCTCGTTGACGCGCACCTGGAAGCTCGGATCTTCCATCGCGAGCTTTCGGAGCGCTTCGCCGAGGCGAGCTTGCGCGGCGCGTGTTTCGGGCTCGACGCTCGACCACACCACGGGGGTGGGGCGATCGATCGACTCGAGCACGATGGGGGACTCCGGGTCGCACAACGTATCGCCAGTGCCGACCCCCTTGAGCCCGACCACGGCGACGATCTCGCCAGCGAACGCGCGCTCGATCTCCTCGCGCGTGTTCGCGTGCATCCTGAGCAACCTGCCCACGCGCTCGAGTTGACCTGTGGTCGTGTCGAGCACGCGGTCCTTCTTCTCGAGCACGCCCGAGTAAACGCGAAGGAAGGTCAACTGCCCGACATACTCATCGGCCATCATCTTGAACGCCAACGCGCTAAACGGCGCGTCATCGCTAGGCGTCCTCGAACCCTCACCATCGGCCGCGACTACCTCGCCAGCGTCGAGCGGCGAGGGGAGGAAGCGGGCGATGGCGTCGAGTAGAGGCTCGATGCCCATCCCTTTTAACGCAGAGCCGCAAAGCACTGGCACGATCTCGGCCTGAACCGTGAGCGCCCGCACACGCGCATGCAATGCGCTGATGGAGGGCTCTTCACCTTCCAGGTACGCCTCGAGCATCGATTCATCCCCTTCGACGAGGCGTTCGATGAGCGCGGCGCGTGCCAGCTCGACCTCTTCCTGAAGTTCGGCAGGCACGCCTTCGCTTCGAACGCACTGCTCTTCCGCGTTCCAGGTAAAGGTCACGCGTTCGAGCAAGTCGACGGCGCCCTGGAATCGATCCTCTGCGCCATGGGGGAGCTGCAACGCGACGGGCTCGCACCCGAGGCGTTTTCGCATCTGCTCGAGCACCGCGTTCATGTTGGCGCCAGCGCGATCCATCTTGTTGATGAACGCCATCCTGGGCACGTCGTAGCGGTCTGCCTGCCTCCACACCGTCTCGGACTGAGGCTCGACGCCACCGACGGCGCAGAACACACCGACGGCGCCATCGAGCACACGCAGGGAGCGCTCGACCTCCATGGTGAAGTCGACGTGTCCGGGCGTGTCGATGATGTTGACCTGATGGTCATGCGAATCGGCGCGCCAGGAGCACGTCGTCGCGGCGCTCGTGATGGTGATGCCGCGCTCTTGTTCTTCCGGGAGCCAGTCCATCGTGGCGTCTCCATCGTGGACCTTGCCAGCGCGATGGATCTTGCCTGTGCGGAGCAGGATTTGTTCGGTGACGGTGGTCTTGCCCGCGTCGATGTGAGCCATGATGCCGATGTTTCGTACACGTTCGAGGGGCGTTGTTCTCCTGGTCATCTCGTCTATCTGCCTTCCCGCGCACGCCTTCTTTAAAACGTGGACGCGAGGATGTGCACGAACCTCTCGGATATTGCTCGCGAGGACTCCGTCGCGCGTCGCTCACAAGGGCGCCTCATCGCGTCGCGAAGCGCGCATGCCTGTTTCACGACAACAGAGAAGTTTCTGGTCGCCAGAACACACGCGCCAACACAAACGCAGCGAGTGGCGTCGCTGATGCGAGGAGCGGAGCTTTCAGAGGTCGTGCTGGATTTTGTATCGAGATGAGGCGACGAGAAATCACGTCGCGCTCACCATACTCGCTGTCTACCTGGGGACAGATCACAGGTGGATCTGCCAGGGAAGCATCGGCGCCTTAGCCGAGGATGCCTCCCTGGTTCAGCGAGAACTTCCGCACCACGGTCGAGACGATCGCGTGGACCGTCGCCATGGAGCCAGAAGTACGAAGCTGAATGCCAGGCCGGAGCATGGTGACTTCTCCTGGAGAGGAGGTTGAAGGTGATGAGCGCGAATCACTCGAGTGTTTGATGCAAACACTGTGCGCTCTCGTGGTGGGTGGAACCGGGGGGATGGTTTATTTATTTCACGGCGCCGGATTATTTCTCGACCCAGCCGTTAAAGCAGAACTCGGTCCTGTCAGGAGAGGTCGCGTGAAACTCCAGCACCACGTCCTGTTTCCCCTGTAGGCTCGAGGTGTCCAGCTCGAACAGGTGCCACGCATCGGTTGTCTCGAAGGTGCGAGCTTCGAGTGATTTCCCACCCACCGTGACTTCCCACGAGAGCTCTCCTGGGCGTTCGCGCTTCTTGCGCAAGCTCTCGAGTGACCACCCCGCGCGAAGACGCAGCGTTTGGCCCAGGGGCACATCCTTGAAGGTAATGCGCGTGGTGTTCGAGGACTTCTCCTTGCCGAACGCGACCTCCAGGCAGGTTCTGGCGGACTTGCCCATGTCACGCTCTTCGAGGCTCACGCGTCCTCGCTGCGGGCAGCGCCAGGTTTGTCGCTGTTTATCGAAGCCCTTGCAGCCGGCGAGTTTGTCTCTGTCGCCGTGTTCGACGATCGCTTTGTCCAGAAGATCTGCCAGCTCCAGCTCCCAGTGGAGCTCTTCCGGTACGGAGAAGAGCATCACGGTCACGATGCCTTCCCGCTGCTCCAGCGTTGGTTTTGGCGAAGGGAAGGGGAGGGCAGCGAGCGCCTCGTCGCGTCTATCCGTGGGCGTGATGACCCAGAGGCGTTCTGTCTTCTGGAGGTCTTCAGCGAGGATCGGATCGCGGTGGAGCATGAACTCGCTCTTTGGTTCGAGCGAGGGGAAGCCAGCGCGATCCCATTCGGGATAGGTCGTGATCGCGTCGCCAGGTTGGAGGTTTGGTAAAACAAAAGCCGAGGCGGCCTCCCAGGAGGAGGTCGCTTCGGCCGGTTTATTGAACCATGTTTTTCGGGCGACGATGCTGCCAACAGCGACGAGGATCATCGCGAGCAGCGGGAGCGTGGCGAGTGAACGCTTCACCGTCAGCGCGACTCCCCATCACGGATGGCGCGTTGGCCGCCGCGGGTGGCGATCGAGAGGCCACCAAGCTGCATGAGCTCGTCGCGTTGATGGAACGAGGTGGTGCGGTCGGTCCGAGGCTTCATGTGAACGCCAGTGTCCATGCGGATCGCGTCGCAAGGGCAAGCCTCGACGCAGAGACCGCAGACGATGCAGCGAAGCTCGTCGATGACAAACACGCGAGGATACTTCTCGATGGTGGGGTCATCGTGTTCTGCGGCTTCGATGTGAATGCAGTTCGCGGGACAGATCGTCGAGCAGCACATGCAAGCGACGCAGCGAACCTGCCCATCTTCGCGCAGCATCAGGCGGTGCTGACCACGCCAACGAGGAGCGTAGTGCGCGGTGCCCGACTCGGGGTACTCGATGGTGAAGGTCTCGCGCTCTTCCTTCTTGGGGTTCAGGTTGGTGAAGAACTGCGAAATGGTGACCCCGAGCCCGCGCGCGATTTCGGGGATGTAGCTCTTCTCCCAGAAGGACTTCTGGTGGCGCTCCATGACCTTGACGTCGACCGTTCCCATAACTTCTTCTCTCTCGGTGCTATCTCTTGGCGCCTCGGTGGGAGGCGCGCCTTTGGATCTCTTTTAAGATAGATGCGGCGAATCAGAAGATCGCTGCAAGCAATGCGGTCACGAGCAAGTTCGCGAGGCTGATCGGGAGCAAGATCTTCCAGCCGAGTGTCATGACCTGGTCATAACGGAAGCGAGGCAGTGTCCAGCGCATCATGAACTGCAACCAGACAAAGAAGAGGATCTTGGTGATCATGGCGCCGATGCGAAGGAGCACGACCGCGATGTAGGGGACGGCGATATCAGGCGTCCCGGTAGGGGCGCCAAAGTGGAAGCCATCCCCGTAGAGCCACGGCACCTGCCAGCCACCAAAGAACATGATCGCCACGAGCGCGCCGATGAACACGGTGGCCGCGTACTCGCCAAGCTGCATGACGCCAAAGCGCATCGAGCTGTACTCGGTGATGTAACCGGCCACCAGCTCGCTCTCGCCCTCGGGCAAGTCGAACGGGCTGCGCTTGGTCTCTGCCATGCCAGCCAGGAAGAACACGAAGAAGGCCACCGGCTGTAAGAACACGCCCCACATCGGCAAAAAGCCAAACAGTTGCTCGCCCTGAAGGCGGCTCATCTCATTGAAGTCGAGCGTGCCGTAGAGCAGGATGATACCTGCGAGCGAGAGGCCCATTGTGACCTCGTAGGAGATCATCTGCGCCGAGGAGCGCAGACCACCGATGAGGCTGAACTTGGAGTTCGACGCCCAGCCAGCGATCGCCGCGCCGTAGACCGAAATCGAGGCGATGGCAAAGGCGTAGAGCAGGCCGCCGTTGATGTCCATGATCTGGAAGTAGTTCTTCCACTCCCCGCCGGTGCAGACCTCCTGGTGATTGGTGATGACCTGGATCTGGCCCGTGCACCACTGGTCCATGAAGGGGATCGTCGCCCAGGCGAACAGGCCAGGGAGGAACACGAGCATCGGCGCGATGAGGAACAAGAACTTGTTCGCCCCGTCCGGGATCGTGTTCTCCTTGAGGACCATCTTGATCCCGTCGGCGATGAAGTGGGGGATGCCAGTGTTTTGCAGAAACCCCTTGTCGAACAGCCTCGCGCGGTTGGGACCGATGCGGTTCTGGATCTTGGCCGATTGCTTGCGGTCACCCAAAACGGTGAGCAAGCTGGCGACGGCCATCACGAAGCCGAACACGATGGCGGCGATCTTGATGATGCTTATCAACCACTCTGGCATAAAGCTTCTCTTCCTTCTCTCTCGTCGAGCGCTCTCGAGGCCCGCGAGTCAGGGCTAACGGAGCGCCGACCATCGTTTATTGGTGGTCGTTTCACGCGCCGGTCAAATCATCCAAGTGCGTACAGCAGCGGTGAGCGAGTCTTACTCGGCGGGAGGCTGGTCATCAGCCTCTTCGCCTGCGTCTTCCTCTCCATCGCCATCTGCTGCTTCGGGAGCCGCCTCGGCGGCCTGTTCCGCTTCAGCCGCCGCGGCTGCTTCAGCGGCGGCTTTCTCGGCGGCCTCCTTGGCAGCCTTTTCTTCGGCTTCTTTGGCGGCCTTGGCCTGTGCCTCGGCTTCCAGTCGAGCTTTCTCTTCAGCCTCTTGCTTGAGCTTTGTCGCCTCGAACATCTTCTCCTGGATTTGGTGGAGTGATGTGAGCGAGAGCGTGTGGCCCATTTTGCGCGCGAGGCGGCTAAAGATCTGCCAGTCAGGCATCGAGTCGCCGTGTGGCGCGAACGCCTGGTAGAAGGGCTGCGCGAGCCCCTCGACGTTGACGAAGGTGCCATCTTTTTCGGCGTGACTGCACGCGGGCAGCGCGATGTGCGCGTGCTCGATGAGCTCGCCGCCTGTGTTCATCGCCTGGAGGATAAAGAGCTCGAGCCCCTCGATGTGCGAGACAAACTCGGCGCGCTCGCTCCCCTCGATCGGCAGCTCCGTCCCCATCATGTAGACGGCCTTGATGGTCCCGTTGGCGAGGTCTTCTTGCAGGTCCTCGAAGGGCTGAATCCCCTCCATGCCTGCCCAGACCGCCTCGATGCCGCGGCGGTTCGGGTTCTTGTCCTCGCGCTTGAGCAGGTCATCGGAGTCACCGAGAGCGTAGCCGTTGACATACAGCGGCGCGGCGCCTTCGAGCGCGGACTCGTGGAAGCGCTTGGCGAGGTAGAGATCCTCGCACGAGGCTTGCGGCGAGAGCACCAGCGCGACCGCGTCGGCCCCGTGGGACTCGATGACGCGACCGAGCTTGTCCGCGACCGTTTGGCTGACCGAGTGCCAGTTGACCTCGGCGCCGTTGTTCATCGGTTGCAGGAAGCGATCCTCGTGGATGCGCTTGTAGGTCATGCGCCCACGGTCGCAGATCCAGTAGTCGTTGACCTCCGGGTTGTAACGCGGGCGGTAGCGTTGGACCTCGTTGCGGAAGTGGTCCATGTGCACGTTGCAGCCCATCTCGCAGCCGGTGCAGATGCTGTCGGTGGAGGTCAGCAGCCAGACGCGGCACTTGAAGCGGAAGTCGCGGCTGGTCAGCGCGCCCACAGGGCAGATGTCCACGGTGCAGAGCGAGTAGTCGTTGTCCAACTCCATGCCGGGGAAGGTGCGGACCTCGGTCTTGTCGCCGCGATCGATCAAGGTCAACTCGGAGGTGCCCGTGATCTCATCGCAGAAGCGGATGCAGCGCGTGCAAAGGATGCAGCGCTCTCCGTCATAAACGATCTTTGGCCCGATCGGGTACGCCTTGACCTTGTGCTGCTTCTCCGCCCTCATGCGCGATTCCTGCGCGTCGTAGGCGAAGTAGTAATCCTGCAACTTGCACTCGCCCGCCTTGTCACAGATGGGACAATCGACCGGGTGGTTGACGAGGATGAACTCGAGCACGGCCTTGCGCGCGTAGTGCACGCGCTCGGACTCGGTCAAAACGACCATGCCGTCGTTGACCGAGTTGTAGCAACCGGGCAAGAGCTTGTGTGCGCCCTCGACCTCGACCAGGCACATGCGGCAGTTGGCCGGCGACGAGAGCGCCGGGTGGTAGCAAAAATGCGGTACGGCAAAGCCCGCCTGGGCTGCCGCTTGCAGGATCGAGGTGCCTTTGTCGACCTCGACCTCGACGCTATTGACCGTCACCATCGGCATGGATCGCGCTCCTGTTCCTTATCTCACCAGACAAGAGGCGAGTCTTCGTGACCCGCGCTCTAAAAATCGTATCGTTTCGCCAGTTCTCGCAAAGTCGACCGCTCGATTACTCAGCGGTCGCACTCGCCGCCGATCATGTTCACCGTATCGAACGTGGGGATGATGTCTGCGATCATGCTCCCCTCGAGCAGCTTGTGGATGCCGCCCATGTGAATAAAGCTCGGGCTGCGCACGTGCACCTTCCAGGGCTTCCCTGTGCCGTTGGAGACGATGTAGAAGCCAAGCTCCCCGCACCCTGCCTCCGTGTACGAGTAGACCTCGCCAGCGGGAACCTGGATGCCCTCGAAGACGATCTTGAAGTGGGCGATCATCCCCTCGATGGAGTTGTAGACCTTCTGCTTCTCGGGGAGCATCACGCGAGGATCGTCGGTGTTGATCGGGCCTGGCTCCATCTTCTCGAGCGCCTGGTCGATGATGTAAACCGACTGCACCAGCTCTTCCATACGGACGAGGTAGCGGTCGTAGTTGTCACCGCGCGTGCCGACAGGAACCGTGAAGTCCACCTCGTTGTACTTGAAGTAGGGGTGGTCCTTGCGCACGTCATACGCCACGCCCGTGGAGCGGAGCATCGGCCCGGTGTATCCCCAGGCGATCGCTTGATCGGCCGTCAGGATGCCGGTGCCTTCCATACGATCGAGGAAGATGCGGTTGCGGCTGAGCAGCTTGTGCGTGGTCGCGTGGATGTCCATGATCCTCGCGCGCGCCTTCTGCCACATCTCCTCGAAGTTCTCGGGGAGGTCATCCTTGACGCCGCCGACGCGGCCATAGCTGACCGTCATGCGCGCGCCCGTGACCGCCTCGACGATATCCCAGACCAACTCGCGCCCCTCGAGCGCGTAGAGGAAGGCCGTCATGGCGTTCAGCTCGAGCGCGCCTGCGCCAAGGCAGGTCAGGTGATCCGAGAGGCGAGAGAGCTCGCCCATGATCGTGCGAATCCAATCGCAGCGATCGGGGACCTCGATCTCGAGCAACTTCTCGACCGCCAGCGCGTAGCCAAAGTTGTTGAGCAGCGGGCTGACGTAGTTGAGGCGATCGGTGTAGGGGAAGGCTTGTGTCCAGGTCTTGTTCTCGACCTCTTTCTCAAAGCCTCGGTGGAGGTAACCCACCTCGGTGTCCGCCTTGATGATCGTCTCGCCATCGAGCGTGAGCGTGAAGCGCACCGTGCCGTGTGTGGCAGGGTGGCTCGGGCCCATCTGCAGGATCATCGGCTCGGAGTGGATGTCCTGGTCGATCGTATCGATGAAGTCTTGTGCCATCTTATCTATCTGCTGCTTGCTTGTGCTTTTGCCTCGAATCACCCGAGAGATGCTTCGAGATTGCCCTTGATGACCGCTTCAAGAGAAGAACGTGTCTTCTTCTCTCCCTGGGATGAAGTCAGTAACGCTCGCGAGAGCCCTTGGCCTCTTCGTTCTGAACGAACTCCTTGAACTCCTCGACCGCGTCGCGCTCCCTGGCGCGAAGCGCCACGCGAGGTTGCGAGGCTTGCACCGCGTAGTCCTTGCGCAGCGGGTGCCCCTCGAACTCTTCGTAGAGCAAGACGCGGCGAAGATCTGGGTGCCCCACAAAGTCCACGCCGTACATGTCGAAGACCTCGCGCTCGAGCCACCCGGCGATCGGGTAGATCTTGTGCAGCGATGGGACCTTGCAAGACTCCTCTTCCACCAACACGCGCACCAGAAGCTGGTGCTTGAGCTCGATGCTGTAGAAGATGTAGACGACCTCGAAGCGCGGCACGCGGTTGAGGTAATCCACCGCGGTGATATCACGCAACAGGTCGAGCTTTGCGCCCGCGTCATCGCGCAGCGTCGCTGCGACCTCGAGCAGGTGCTCGGGGCGAATGATCACCGTGTCGTTGCCGAGGCGGCTGTGGCTATCGACCACCGCCTCCTTGTGCTTTCTCTTGACCAGGTCAATCAGCTTCTTGGCCATCGCTTCTTACTCTCTGCTCGGATCTTTCAGGGCTCGTGCCGGATCAAATATCAACCTTGTGGAAGAGCGGCTCGGCATCCTCGATGATGCCGCCGTCCGACTCGCGCAGGCGTCGCTTCTCCTCGTAGGCGTACTTGAGCCAGGGCTCCTCTTCGATCTTTGCCTGCAACGCGAGCAGGCCGTCGAGCACCTGCTCTGGCCTCGGGGGGCACCCCGGGATGTACACATCCACGGGGATGATCTTGTCGATCCCTTGCACCGTCGCGTAGTTGTCGTAGAAGCCGCCAGTCGAAGCGCAGACGCCGAACGAAATCACCCACTTGGGCTCACTGATTTGCTCGTAAATGCGCTGCAAGAACGGCGCGAGCTTGTGGTTGACCGTGCCGACCACCCAGAGCAAGTCCGCCTGACGCGGCGAGAAGCGCGGGATCTCGGCGCCAAAGCGCGCGATATCGTAACGCGACGCGGCCGTCGCCATGTACTCCATCCCACAGCACGCCGTGACAAACGGGTATTGGAAGAGCGAGTGCTTTCTTGCCCAGTTGACCGCGTCCTCGAGTTTCGTGGTGAACGCGATCTCTTCACTGATTTTATGCTCTAGTCCCATTCGAGACCTCCTTGCTTCCACTCGTAGACGAGCCCGATGGTCAGGATCATGACAAAGACCAACATCACGCCAAAGGCGTAGAGCCCATGACCCAATACGTCATTCTGCTTCCACGCCACTGCCCATGGGATGACGAAGATCGTCTCCAGGTCGAAGAGGATGAAGCTGATGGCGATCATGTAGAATTTGACGCTGAAGCGCGTTTGCTTCGGGCTCCCGATCGGGTTCGAGCCCGACTCGTAGGGGAGCGCCTTCTGCTTGGTTCGGTTGGTTGGCCCGAACCCGCTCGCCAGAAACGATATGGCGCCAGCCACCACCAGGCCGATCCCGATGAATAGCGCCAGCGCTGCATAATCTGCGATTTGCATCATGACGTTGTCTTGACCTTGCTCCCCTCGTCCTCGTTGGCCAAAGTCGACGTCTTTTCGCCCTGATACAAGAAACCTCGCCATAAGCGATCGCTCCTCCCTCGCCTTACCAGCAATAAATCACTGGCGTCGACTGAGCGCGTGGCGCTCGGGGAACGATCCTTATCAACGGCCGTTTCGATGGGGCGCTTCTTCGGTCGAAGCTTCGTGACGCGTCGAGGGGGTTCGTGATCTTGTTTCGTGTGCTCTGCCGGAGAGTGCTTTTCGCCCCGGAGAGCCTACGTTGCGTGATTCCTTGTCTCGTGCTCGAGGTTGTGTCGTTGCCCCCTTGCTGACCTCCGAGGTTTCTGAGGGAGACCTCGTGATCTGAGGGAACTCACCCTATGGGATGCGCGCACACTCTCGGATGGTTCACCTATCATGCGCGATAAGCCAGTGTCAACGCGCACGAGTCCCGCTTTGGAGGGGGTAGGGCGGTCAAGAAAACACAAGGGGATGAGGTCGCCCTCATCCCCTTGTCCTTCCTGGGGGTGTCGCCTGATAAACATGCTCAGACGAGCTGGCGGTAAACCCCGACGACTTTTCCAAGGATCATCGTCTCGCGCGCCTCGTGCGCGTGCACGTAGATAGGCTCCATCGTCGAGTTCGCGGGCTGCAACCTCACGCGCTCTCCCTCGCGGAAGAGGCGCTTGACGGTCGCCTCGCCGTCGACCATCGCCGCCACGATCTCGCCGTCGCGCGCGTCTTGCTGGCGCTTGACGAAGATGTAGTCGCCATCAAAAATCCCGTCCTCGATCATCGAATCACCGCTGACCGTCAGCGCGAAGATGTCGCTGCTGTCCGTGCGGCCAAGCATCCCCTGGCCGATGCGCAGGATGTTCTCCGTGTTCTCGATGGCCGTGATCGGCAGCCCCGCTGCGATTCGCCCCACCACCGGGATCTGATACACATCCTCCATGTCCTCGTTCGAGGCGCCGCCGACGTTCGCGAAGGTCGTCTCCTCGATCAGGTCGCCGTCCTCATTGCGCAACGGCTTCAAGGCGCGCGACTTGGCGTCCTTGCGCTCCAGGTAGTCCTTGCGCTCGAGCGCCTTGAGGTGATCGTTGACGCCATTGGTGGATTTGATCCCCATGTGGTCGCCGATCTCTCGGATCGTGGGCGGGAAGCCATGATCCTGGATGTGGTCGATGATGTAGCGGAGCACCATCCGCTGGCGCTTGGTCAACTTCTTGGGGGTTGTCATCGCTTCGGTGTCTCCAGTGTGAGCTGCCTTGCTGTGTTGACTGCTCGGGGCTTCTTTCTCGCCAGCCGAACATTGTCGCCCGCCACTCCTTTAAAAAGAACGGCATCGCGTCTCGTCAGTGAAACTTCCTTCAAACGCCAAATCCCCAGGAAGACTGAATATTTGGCAAGACCCTGATCATTGTGCAGGGGTGAACGAATGTTACCCTACTGAACGCCTGTTGGCCTGTCAAGTTTGTGCTCCCCTCCTCGCGCTTCGCGCTCGAGGTTGGCGCCCCCCGCGGCCTCACTATCGTTCGCCGCCGCCCCCCTGAATCTCACTGCGTTCGGGAGGGGGGCAGACTTGGCGTCGGTTGCTCGGTTTTTAGCCCACGGGGAGCTTCGAGATCTGCGTTGAGTTTTGAGAGCGCTCCTCTCCGCAAAACGCCAACCTCGAATCGAAGCGTGAGAAGGGGCGCCCTCACATCACTCACCGCTGTTTTCGATAGCTCCCACACAGCGCGCGAGGCTACTGGTAAGGGTCCGCGCCAGCCCATGCGGGCTCTTTTGGCAAGACCCCCTCCTGCAAAAACCGGCGCGCGTCTTCGACCAGTGATTCTGGCGGCGAGCCTGAGTCGTTCACCAGAGGCGCCTGCGCGAACATCACGCCGGGCTCCGAGCGAAGCCACCCGAGCTGTTGCTTGGCGTAGCGTCGCGTCGCTTGCTTGATCGCCTCGAGCGTCTCCTCCAGCGGCTCTCCCTCGAACAAATGCGCTTGCATCTGCCTGTAGCCAAGGCTCGAGAAGGGCTGGCAATCCACCCCGTAAGCATCATAGAGCGCGCGACACTCCTCGATCAGTCCCTCTTCGATCATTCGGTCGACGCGCGCGTTGATCCTCTCGTAGAGCTCCTCTCTCGGTCGCACCAGCGCGAGCTTGAGCGCGTTGTAGTTTGGCAGCCTGAATTGATGCTCGCGTTGCAGGTCGCTTAACTTGCGTCCTGTTTGCTCGAAGATCTCGAGCCCGCGAGAGATTCGCACCAGATCGTTGTGGTGGATCTTTGCCGCGAGCTCCGGGTCGACCTCCTGCAATTGCTGGTGGAGGTGCGGGACGCCATGCTCGCTGGCGATGGCCTGATGACGGTCGCGGAGCGCTTGATCTGGCGCTGGCGCCTCGAGCAAACCATGCACCAGCACGCGCAAGTACATGTTCGTGCCGCCGACCAACAACGCTTGCTTGCCGCGCGCGTGCAGATCGCCGATCACGGCCATCGCGCGATCCTTGTAGTCGCCCACGTTGTGCGGTTCGTCTGGCTCCAGGCAATCGAGCAGGTGATGAGGCACGCGCGCTTGCTCTGCCGCGCTCGCCTTGGCTGCGCCGATGTCGAGCCCCTTGTAAATCTGCACGCTGTCGAGGTTGACGATCTCGGCGTCGAGCAAGTCCGCGAGCGCGAGGCTCAGGCGCGTCTTGCCGACGCCCGTAGGCCCCGAGAGCGCGATGATGCGAGGGAGCGTCGCGAGCTCCTCGTGGGTCGGTTCATGGATCTGCATAGGCTGCTCTTGTGGTCTCGCTCGATATTCGAGCACTGTTTGCAGCAGCCAAGGTAGGGGAGGTTATCGCAACGCTCAACGGCGCTCGAAAGATTCCTCCAACTCCTTGAGCTCCATGCGCCAGTACACAGGGCGCCCGTGCGGGCAGTTCGCCGCAAAGTCGATGCTGTCCATCTGCTCGAAGAGCGCATAACACTCCTCGTTGGTCAGCGTCGTCGGACCACGCACCACCGAGTGACACGCCATCCTGCTCAGGATGGCGTCCATCGCCTCGTCCATGCGGTCGGTGCGCCCGTGATACGCGAGATCATCGATCGCCTCGCGCACGATGCGGTCGATGTTCCCCTTGGCAAAGATCGCAGGCACGCTCTTGAGCACATAGGTCTGCCCTCCGAAGTGCTCGATCTCGAAACCAGCTTGCTCGAAGAAGTCGATGTTCTCGCCGAGCACCTCTGCGCGGATCGCGTCAAGATCGATCCTCTTTGGGAAGAGCAGCGGTTGGTTCTCCTTGTGCTCGGTGGCAAAGATCTTCTTGAGGCGCTCGTATCCGATCCGCTCGTGCGCGGCGTGCTGGTCGATGACCACCATCGCGTTGGCGTCCTCGCACACGATGTACTGGCGCTTGAACTGTCCGATCACACGCAGTGATGAGAAGTAACCTCCTTCCCCCTCGCGACGCGCGATCTTGTCCTCGTCATCCTCACGCATCGAGCGTTGCGCGAACACCGTCCCTTCCTCGTCGATGTCCATCTCGAGATCACCGCCGACGGGTACAGTCGGAGGCGCGCTCAAGGGTTGCGCGCCGCGCAAGGTAAACCCTTGCTGTTCGGGCTCCTTGGTCTCGGGCATGTCGCGGTAGTTGACCACGCTCGGGGCCAACCTCCCATCCAACTCCGATTGCCTGCGATGGCGCGCGTTCAACGGCTCGAAGGTCGCCATCCCCGGCGAAACATAGCGCTCGCGCCGAGGTTGCATTGTTTGCCCCGAGGTCGCCGCGCCCGCGATATCATCCCCCTTGGACCCCTCGCGAGGTTCGTATCGTTGGATGCTGCTCTTGAGCTGGTAGGACTTTGCCTCGTGCTTGACCCAGGGGGTCTCGGCGAGCGCGTCGGCGATGGAGTGATAGACGGCGCGGTAGATGGAGTTGGTGTCGTGGAAGCGCACCTCGGTCTTTGCCGGGTGTACGTTGATATCGACCATCTCGTGCGGCACATCCAAAAACAACACCACCGATGGGTAGCGACCCTTCTCGAGCAGCGTGCCGTAGGAGCCCTTGATCGCTGCGCGCACGGTGGAGTCGCTGACGTAGCGCCCGTTCACGAAGGTGTAGATGTTGTTTGGCGTGCGCTGCTTGTGCGAGGGCTTGGAGAAGTAACCGCGCGCGACCACCCCGTTGACCGCCGGGTATTCATAGGTCGGGTAGAGGTCGTCGTAGACCTCTCTTCCGAGGACCGCGAGTATCCTGTCCTTGAGGTCTGCGACCTCGGGCAAGTCGAGGCGAACCTTCCCATCACGCCTCAGGCGGATGCGAACATCCGGGCGGCTGAGCCCCATGCGGACGAGGCTCTCGGTGATATGGCGCGCCTCGGTGGCTGGTGTTTTCAGGAACTTGAGCCTGGCGGGGGTGTTAAAGAACAACTCCGAGACCTCGATCACGGTGCCTGCGGCCATGCCCGTGTCCTCGACCACCTCGACGTTGCCGCCGCGCACGACGATGCGTGTCCCCTCGAGCGCGCCGTGCGGCTTGGTGCGAAGCTCGAAGTTCGAGACCGAACCGATCGATGGCACCGCCTCGCCGCGAAACCCCAGCGTGCTGATGCGAAACAGATCCTCGACTGACTGGATCTTGCTCGTGGCGTGGCGCTCGAGCGCGCGCAAGGCATCCTCGCGCTCCATCCCACAACCATCATCCTCGACGCGGACCATGTCGCGGCCCCCGTTGTCGATGGTCACCTCGACGCGGCGCGCGCCTGCGTCGAGGCTGTTCTCCACCAGCTCCTTGACGACCGACGCGGGGCGCTCGACGACCTCTCCGGCGGCGATCTGGTTCGCCAACTCCGGTGGCAACACGGCCACGCGCTTTGGCTCGCGCGCGGCGTTGTCCGCTGCCGTGTTGCGGTAGGTTTCAGGTTTGCGCTCGGAGGTTTCTGGGGGGTGTTGATCGGTCACAGGATGGTTCCTTTCTGTATGATCACAATTCGCAACGCGCTCATCGAGTATTCTAGGCGATCGATGCACCCATGACGACCTCGAGAGCGATCGTATGACACATGAAAATGTGCTTTCATTCCTTTGGTTTGTGCGAGCGCGCGTGACTCAAGGGGCGTCCTTGGCGCATCGGAAGCCGACGTCGAAGAAGCCGAGGTTGGTGCTCGCTTCGGCGGCTCGGTTCGAGACGCGCGCGAACGAGATGTCCTGACGCCAGCTTCCTCCGCGCACGACGTGGCCGCCGCCAACCTGGACATCCTGATAAGGGTCCGTCAGCGGCGCCTGCGCGTAGTAGTTCGAGGCGTACTGGTCGAGCACATACTCGGCGATGTTGCCCGCCATATGATGGAGCCCGTAATAGGAGACCCCGTTCGAGGTCCCGTCGACGACATCGAGGCAACTCTCGAAGCCACTCTGACAACCGGCCACGACGCGCGCGTTGTCCTCGGTGTTGCCCCAGGGCCAGATGACCTGGCGAGGGTAGGGGCCGCGCGCGGCCTTCTCCCACTCTGCCTCGGTGGGCAGGCGCTTCCCGAGCCATCCGCAGTAGGTCTGCGCGTCGACAAAGCGCACGCACGCGATCGGTTTGCTCGCGGCGCTGCCGGTGATCGATTGATTCTGTGGGCAGCCATTTCCGGTCACGGGGAAGGCGCACACGCCCGCGTTAAAGCAGGCAAAGTACTGCGCGCGGCTGACCTCGGTGCGGTCGATGTAATACGGCGAGAGATCGACGAGGTGGATGGGTGTCTCGTCCTGTTGCGCGTAAGGGTCGCCCTGTCTCGCGCCCTGAGCGAACGTGCCGCCCGGGATGTAGGCCATGTTGAGTTGCGGTGGGACGCTGGTGTTGACGCAACCTTCGTCGACGCGTCGATCGCAGTCGTTGTCGATGCCATCGCCGCAGATCTCGGCGGGGAGCTCGCAGGTCGGCGTGTTGCCCTCACAGCTCGTGGTGCCGACCACAGCGTTTGCTCCGCAAGCGCGGAAGCAGCGCGAGCGGTTATCTGTCAGCCCATCGCATGTGTCATCCTGGTTGTTGCAAAGCTCGATGTCCTGATAGTCGCACGCGGACCACGTGCCCCCGAGGCAGAGCTGCACGCCGCTCGCGGGGCAGCTCAGGTTGCATGACTGCGCCAACACGAAGCCATTTGCGTCCTCGTCCGTCTCGCCGTCGCAGTCATTGTCGACGCCATCGCAGGTTTCGGTGCCGGGAGTGGTGGTCTGCACGCAGCTCAAATTCCCCGACACGCACGCCACGCGACCTGGCGCGCAAGGGCCTGGGAAGCCTGTCTGGCAGGTGTTGCCTTGCTCGGGGTAGGTGTCGTCTGTGCTGCCGTTGCAGTCGTTGTCCTTGCCATCGCAGATCTCGGTGGTCGGGCCGATCCTCCCCTCACACTCTCCCCATCTTCCTGAAACACAACGCCTGATCCCGGCGCTGCACTCACCCTCGGAGATGCCGCATGCCTCTTCTTCGCCGGATGTGCAATCGCACGCCTCCCGATCCACCAACCCATCGCAGTCGTTGTCGCGGTTGTTGCAGGCGCGTGGTGCGCCTGGATACACCCGCTGGTTGGTATCATCGCAGTCGCGACGCTCGAGCGGGCAGGTCGGATCGCTGGCAAAACCATCGCCATCACGATCGGTCTCACAGCGCGGTGGCGAGGGGGGCATGTCGACAGCGGGGTCCATATCCGATGGTGGCGGCGAGCTCATGTCGCCAGAGGGTGAGGACATGTCGCCGGGTGGTGTTTTGCCCATGTCCAAGGGGTTGTTGTTCCCCGCGTTTTGGCTGTTGTTTGGCTCTTGCAGCGTGCAGACGTTAGCGACGCAAGCCTCGTAATAGGCGCAGTCCTCGTTGCTTTGACAGGGGCTCTGGTACTCGGCGGGTTGAAAGGAGCACCCTACAGGCAGGAGCACCGCGAAGAGGCAAGGGAGCAGGAGCGCGGCCTGGAGAAGCGCGTGGGTTTTGGGGCAGATGTTGGAGAGCAGCATCGCGTTCTCACGGATTGGGCCAGCACATCCTGGCGAGTCTTCTTTTTAGAAGAGCCTGCCTGCGAGCCACAGAGAGATCAAATCCATGCTGACGGCGACCGAGACGTGAATCGCCACGCCGAGCCAGATGCTGCGCGTGAACAGTGAGAGCGTCCCGAGCGCGATGCCTGCAAAGATCGCCCCCAACGTCTCGGGCATCGGCTTGCCAAAGTGGATCATGCAATAGGGCATCACCGCGAGGAGCACCGAGTAGTAGCCAAAGCGGTGCTTGAACGCGTGCACGAGGAAGCCGCGGAAGAAGAACTCGAGGCTCAAGAACTGGAGGATGTAGGCGATCTCCCAGCCAAAGAAGTCAAACCCGCTGCGGCCAGCGTCCTTGTAGAAGGGGTAGGTGCGCTGGAAGCTCTCGGTGTGGCCGACGACAAACAGCGCGGGCAGCACGATGAGGAACATCCCGATGTAAATCCAGGAGTGCTTCAGGATTCCTTTTACGGAGAAGCCATAGTCCCGGATGCGCTCGCGCATCACGAGTTTGATCCAGACAAAGGGGAGCAACATGTAGGTCAGGACGGTGATCCCGGACCAGTACCAGAGGCGGTAGAGCCGGGCGTACTTCCCCTTGGTGAAGATCCCGGAGAGGAAGCCCTTGGCGTCATCCATGAACAGAGAGAAGAGGGGCTCGAGCGTGTTCCAGTGGCTGCTCGACCCGTAGTAATCCTGAATGCTCAGGATCACGCTCGCGAGGATGACGACGCCAAAGATCTGGAGGTCGATGTGACCTTTGGGCGTCGCTTCTCTGTAAGCGGTGCTCTCTTGTTCGACGCGGTCGACCGAGTCGCGAAATGACTCGATCCAGCCGCTGATCTTCTGCTTCACCATCGCGGTTCGCCTCGTGAGGATGGTTGTTGCGCGGGAGGCATCCTCCGCTCTGACCCCCGACGCTGTCAACGGCTGAAGTTTCCGTTCCCTCGCCCACAGGGCGAAGTTTGCCCGGATGTGCGATCGGGGAAAAATTGGTTTCGTCGAGCGCGCGACTCTTTGTTAAGGTGCGCCGTCATCCTCGCCCGGTGCCCGGAATTAGCCCGGCACCTCCCATGGTCTCAAGGAGTCCACCGCATGAAGATCGAGGTCGCAGAACATATCGCATCACTCAAGCCTTATGTCCCGGGAAAGCCGCTCGAAGAGCTCGAGCGCGAGCTCGGGATCACGGGCGCCATCAAGCTCGCGAGCAATGAGAACCCGCTCGGTCCCTCGCCAAAAGCGATCGAGGCGATCGAGCGCGCGTTGCCGACGCTCCAGCTCTATCCCGATGGCGCGGCGTTCAAGCTGCGCGAGAAGGTCGCCGAGCATGTCGGCGCGAGCTTTGACGAGGTCGTCACGGGCAATGGCTCGAACGAACTGCTCACGCTCATCGCGCGCACCTTCTGTCTGCCTGGCGATCACGCCGTGATCAGTGATTACTCCTTTATCGCCTACCGCGTGATCATGGGCGCCGAGGGGATGCGTTGGGATTCGGTGCCTACCGATGAGGGCTTCGAGACGGACATCGACGGGATGCTCGCGCGCGTCACGGATGAGACGCGCGTGCTGTTTTTGGCGAACCCGAACAATCCCACCGGGACTTACACGAAGGCCGATGACCTGAGGCGTTTGCTCGAGCAAACGCCCGAGCATGTGATCGTGGTGGTCGATGAGGCTTATCACGAGTATGTGCAGGCGCCGGATTACACCTCGGCGCTCGAACTCCGCGACCTGCGCGAGCGCCTCATCGTGTGCCGCACGTTCTCGAAGATTTATGGCCTCGGTGGCCTGCGCGCGGGCTTTGCCATCGCGCCCGCCGAGATGGTGGATTACCTGCATCGCGTGCGCGAGCCGTTTAACTGCAACGCGCTCGCGCAGTTTGGCGCGAGCGCAGCGCTGGATGACACGGACTTCGTGCAGCGCTCGGTGGAGGTCAACGAGGCAGGCCGCGCCATCATGACCGAGGGGCTAATCGCGCTCGCGGACAGGGGCGTGACGTTCACGCCGAGCCAGACGAACTTCCTGTTGGTGCACTTTGCCGACCACGACGCGCACGCGGTCTATGACAGGATGCTGCGAGAGGGCGTGATCGTGAGGCCGATGGCAGGATACGGCTTGCACGACTCGCTCAGGATCACGATCGGAGATGAGCAGCAGTGCCAGCGTTGCCTGAGCGCGCTGTCAATCGCGCTAAAGTAAAGGGAGAGTGAGGATGAATCAGTCCAGTGACAGCGCGATCGTGATCGCCATCGATGGCCCGGCGGGCGCGGGCAAGTCCACCATCGCCATGGGGGTGGCGCATGCGCTCGGGTTCCAACTCATCGACACGGGCGCGATCTATCGCGCGGTGACCTTCACTGCGCTCGAGCGCGGCGTGGATCTCGCCGATGGCGAGGCGCTCGCGGGCATCGCGCGCGAGCTCGACTTTCGCTTCGAGCTCGCCGCCGATGGCAAGAAGAACTTTATCTACTGCAACGACAAGCAGCTCGGGGATGAGATCCGCTCCCCTGAGGTGAGCCAGTCGACGAGCAAGGTCTCCTCCAAGCCGGAGGTGCGCGCGGCGTTGCTCGATCTCCAGCGCGCGCTCGGGCAGGCCAGCTCGTCTGTGCTCGAGGGGAGGGACATCGGCACGGTGGTCTTTCCCGACGCGGACTTGAAGATCTTCCTCACCGCCACAGCGGAGGAGCGCGCCAAGCGCCGCACCGCGCAGATGATGGAGCGCGGCGAACGGGCGGATTATGACGAGATCCTGGCCGAGATCCAGGAGCGCGATGCGCGCGACACCCAGCGCGAGCACGCCCCGCTCAAGCAGGCCGATGATGCTGTCGCCATCGACTCCACCGCGCTCGAGATCGACCGCATCGTCGCCAAGATCGTTGCGCTCGTGACCGATTGAGATTGTTCCCTCGCCGCCGGAATGCTGAAATATTCTGTAATACAGATGCATTCAACTCGAGCTAGCGCTCTTCGAATACAGCTTCTCCGGCGCGAGGAACATCGTGATCAGTACCCACGCTCGTTGGCGTCACGCAGTGATAGCCACCTGCCTGCTCCACCTGTGCGCGTTTGCTTCATGCAAGCGCGGCGAGGACCCCGAGACAGACGAAATCAACTGGATTATCCGAGGGGGGACGAGTGGCTTCTTTCAGGATATGGGGAGCATCTCGTGCAGCATCGAGTCGCGCGATGCTTATGGCAGGGTGCGTGAGCCATTCATCGAACTGAGCATGATCTCGGGGCAAGAGGACGAGGAGACAGACATCTTCTCGAGCACATTCCTCATCACCGGGATCGGCGGCTTCGATGATCCTGTGCGACGAACTCAGGGGGGCGTCCACGCCTACTCGTTTGTTCGTGACGCCAATGGTGGACCTTCACTCCAGCTCTCTTTCGTGGGGGCCGAGTTCGAGTTCGGTCAACCCGTGACTTGCGACGAGTGCTCCATCCCCTTGCGAGAGGTCTTCATCCACAAACTCCGCATCCCACCGCAAACCTTCGATGATCCCACGCGCGGCACGATCGAGATCGGTGGTTACGCCGAGGATATACGCCTCGTCTGCTACGATATCATCACCTTCGAACAGGTAGGCTCGTGATGAAGTGTTTATCATGTTCCTCGACGTCGTTGATGATGGGGATGCTCGCTACGCTCGCGCTCTTCTCTGGTTGTGGCGAGGGCGGCCTGCTCGAGTACAAGCCTTACACCAACGTCGATGGTGAGGAGATTTCGATCTATGACATCGAACTCAACGCCAGACCGAAGGTCAGCGGAAACCTCGACATACTCTATGACGGGTACGCGCTCACTCCTCTTGATAGTGTCGGCTGGGTGGATGCAGGCGGGGCTTATCTGTTGTTCCAGACGCGCGATGGGATGAACGAGGAGCTCTTGCCTGCCTACAAGTCTTCGATCCAGCTGCGCGCCATCTACGAACAGGGAGGAGAGCGGGTCGAGTTGCCAGCGCCACCGATCCTGGACGATGACCTCGCGGCTGCGCTCGAGCGAGGTTGTGGGTTCTTGCTGACAGACACCCCGAGGCTCCTGGCCTTTCAATGCGATGGGGCGATCGTGCGCCTGCCGCATGGGGCGACATCCTGGGAGGATGTCGCCACCGGCGTTGCCGCCGAGGAGGTTCGCGTCGTGACGCCCGAGCTGGTGGTGCTCGACGACAACACCGTGATCGTCGACGGCAGCCGCCGCGATGTATTCGAAGCGATGTCTGCGCTGGGCGCGACCTCGCGCGAGGAGAGTTGGATCGGGGTGGTGCGTGGCGCGCGCGCGAGGGTGTTCTACAAGCGCGGCTTCGAGCTTTGCTCGGGGGTGCTCTCTTTCGAGGATGATACCGCCATCGAGGATGGCTGCGTCGAGGCCGAGATCCCTGGCGTGACGTTCGTGCGCTCGGGAGGAAGCGTCGACAAGTCCGTTTTCTTTGCCGATGGAGGCACCAACGGCATCGAGAGAGGCGCGCTCTTTTACGCCAGGGTGTCTTCTGGCGGTGGGGTGGATATCGTCGGCAAGCCCGGCGGTGAGCCGAGTTATTTGCCAGCGTTCGATAAGGCGTATCCTCAACTCGATGTCTTGATCGGTGAGAACAAGATCCTCGTGAATACACCCGCGAGCAAGTACGACATCGACTTTGTGGAGGTCTTTGACTTCGATAAGGGGTGGAGCTACGAGCGCCTCCCCGAGCGCAAGATCGTCGGCCATTGTGACGTGACCTGCCCGAGCAAGGTGTCGATCAAGACCTGCCGCTGCTTTGGAGGCAGCGGGGGCGCCGAGGCCGCGCACCTTACTTACGCCAGACCCGATGCTGTGTGGAAGATCGCTCGACGAGGCCACGACGCGAGGATTCGAGTATTCGCCGAGTTCGAGACCAGGGAGAAGACGGTCATCACGCGCGATCCGGAGCGCACCTTCGAGCCATACGAGCTGCCCGGTCGGGAGGTCACCATCCCGCTCCATGCGCGGACGCTGCTCCCGGGATATGCGCCGTCTGGAGACAATGACTTCTACCCTTATGGAGCGTGCGCGAGCGTGGTCGATGAGGATGGCGCACCTGTTCCCACCACGCCGAATGATATCACCATCGATATTCACAAGTCCTATCGGCTCGAGGTTGCTGGATGTGAGGTTCCCGATGGGGAGGCTCCCTGGGCTCCCGTGGAGGTAGAGATCCCATCCTATGTCGAGCGCGGAGATCATAGTCTCTGGGGCCTCGATGATGTGCCCTTTGTCCGAGGAGCGCTTTTCTACGGAGAGGCAGATTCGGTTCGCGCGATCGGCGGCGCGGATGGGGCGATGCTCGTCGAGGATGCGTCGGGCTGGCACCTGCTTCGTGTCGCGGAGGATGGGGCGATGATCGACTCGATCATCGACAGCACAGACGCGCCAGCGCCCCGGTTTATCGACAGCGGAAGGCGCGTCGTCCTCGCGGGTGGCGTCGTCATGGATGTTTCCACGGGGGAGACAGAGGCGACAGTGCTGACAGGGGTCGAGGAACCGTCCAGACTTCGCCCGCTCGCCATGGGGAACATGTATGCTTACGAGGGCGATGGCTTGGTGCGCATCTGGTCGGTCGATGGCGGAGCAATCGCGCTCGTGAGGGAGCTCTCGAACATATCAGGTGAGCGTTTCCTGGATGCGTCGTCCATGGCAACGCTCGCGTTGTTCGAGAGCGAAGGTGCCCTGGAGGTTCACTCCTCGGGGGAGTCCTTGCTGCTCGCGAGTAAGCCCGAGGCCGGGGCGCGGTTGACGCATGCGCATGTTGACGAAGGTGGAGAGGAGGTCCTCGCCAGGTATGAGATCGGCGCGGAGATGATCCTCGTGCATCATCACCTCACGTCTGTGGATGGAGGAGGCATCACGAGCGAGGATCGTCAGCTCTATCGCGGCGTGCCGACTGCTTATGCTTTTGACCGCGTGACAGGGCGTGTCCTCGTGCACAGTGACGCGGAGCGCGGCGAGGAGACCTACAACACGACGGTGCTCTACCGGCCGGAGGTTCCCGACACATTGGTTGTTATCCCCGAGGCGAGGGCGGAGGCGTTCGCTGTGGATCGCGAGCGGGTGTACTGGGCGCAAGGGTATATGGACTCGCTCAGGTTGCGGTCGCTCGACTGGTCGACGCTCGAGGACAGGGATGTGCCGCTCGATTTCGAGCCGAGCTCGCGGCCAGAGTCGATCACACTTATCGAGCGAGAGGGGGTCTTTGCTGGGGTCAAGTTTGGCGATTGGTATCGCGCGCGAGGAGGCGCGCTCGAGCGCGCCTCCTGGCATGGTTTTGACCGATTCGATACGGGCAGGACCATCCGCTACACGATCCCGCTGTCAGGAGGTTTGGGGGCGACCATTTACACGCAAACACCGGACGCGACGGGCTATGATTCACGCAATGCGTTGATGGTCGGTGCGATGGAGGATGAGACCAGAGTCGGGCTCGAGCGCGAGGTCATGGTGTTCGATCCAGGCGTTGCGTCGGATATGATCTTTGCTTACTGGAGCGCTCGCCAGGGTGACATGGCGGGAGATTTTCTCGACGCACCCTGTGTGCTGATTCCTCACCCTGGGGCTCCAGCGAGCGTGGTCTCCGATGTGCCTTCCTGGATCTGTCTGCGTTGAGCGAGGCGTTTGTTTTTGGGGCGAACCACCACGCGGTGGCCCGCAAAAGTAAGGCGCCACCATTTTTCCCGACCTGGTGCAAAACACCACCCAGGTTGGGAAAAATGGTGGCGCCTTACTTTTGCTCGGCGATGCGGTCGTCTCGCAGTTATTTCCCGTTGATGGTGAGGCGCTTGTCGCCGATGTAGACGATCTTGTCCTCGACAAAGACGGGGTGTTGCGAGTCGGGGTTGAGGCTCAGGACATCATTATGGAGGACGCCGATGAGCATGATCTCGTGCTCGAGCCGCAGCTTCTCTTGCAGCACCTTGAAGGTGAGCAGCTCGCCCTCGATCATGCGGGGAGGCATGGGCGAGGTGTAGATGTTGTTTCGCGTGGCGAGCAGGAGGTCGTTGAGGATCGAGCCGACGCCGGGGTTTGACGCGGTGTGTGCGAGGAGTGAGTTTCCGACGAGTGCTGTCGCCAGGACCTCGTCAGCGCCAGCGACGCGGGCGTGGTCGACGTTCTCCGGGTCGAGGATCTCGGCGCAGATGTGGAGCGGGCGGTAGCGATCCTCGGAGAAGGTCTGCTCGATGCGGCGGATGGTGAAGATGGTCAACACAGTGGTTGCATCGCGCGAGGATGAGTTGACGCTCGAGCTGGAGGTGTCGGAGATGACGACGATGGTTCGCGCGAACTTGGCGCGGACCTTGTCGTATTCGTTCTCCTTGGTGAAGTCGCCGTGCACGAAGATGTATTCGGGCGGCAAGCTCTCGGGCCTGTTGATCGGCGCGAAGATGATGATCTCCGGGAGCTTCTTCTGGTCCTTGTACTCGTGGCGCAGCTGGTCGAGGAGCATGGGCACGTTGTCATTCCAACCAGCGATGATGATGTGGTCTGCGATCGAGGACATGCGAACACGCTCCATCTGAAGAGGGATGAGGTGGCTGACCAGCGTCGAGCTGATCACGCCAGCGAACAGGGCGATGACGAACATCCCGGAGATCATCAGGATGGCGCCGATCACGCGCCCGCCGAGCGTCTCCGGGGTGATGTCACCGAAGCCAACCGTCGAGATCGTCACGATCGACCACCACAACGTATCACTCAGGCCATTGACCTTCTCGTTGTGGCCATACTCGGCGAAGAAGAACATCACCGCCGAGAGCAGGATGTTCACGATCACCACACCGAAGGCGACCGAGAAGAGCAGGGTGTTGTCGCGCACCGCGCCCGCCAGGACCTTGAACGGGTTGTGGTAGCGGAACAGGCGCACGGACCGAAACAGGCGCAGCAGCCGCAAAATACGCAGCGAGCGTAAGAAGGGCACCAGCGGCAAGAGCGCCAGGAAGTCGATCAAGCCCCACGGCGAGAGGATGAACTTGATACGCGAAGCGATGAAGTAGCGCGCGGTCTCGACCGAGGTCAGGCGCACCTGCGTGGGCTTCCAGTCGCGAATCACCCAGAGGCGCCCGATGTATTCGATGAGGAATACGGCGAGGATGAGTTGATCTGTGACCTGGAGGAAGTTCCTTCGCGCCTCGAACTTGCCGGGCTCGATCGTCGGGAGGACAAAGGTCTCGTAGAGCAAGAGCCCCACGGAGAGAAAGATCAGGATGGTGATAAAGCCAAGGAAGAGGCCATATCTGTCATCCTCTGGATCGTTGAGGATACGCCAGACTTCGTCGCGAAACTTGGACATCGGCAAGAACTCGCTCGAGGGGCAAACGCGTCAAGCGTAGACGGGTTTTGAAGGCGTGAGGAACTCGCTCAGGCTGACGAGTTGTTCGATGCTGTGGACATCCTGCCCGAGCAGCGGGACGCGGCGCAGCGCGCCAGCGCCGATGCTTTTGGAGAGGTCCTCGATGGCGTCCTGGTCCCTGACCGCCAGCCTCGCGAGCATCTTGTAGGTGCTCTCGAGATCCTTGCGCAAGGCGTCGAACTGGGCGCGGTCGACGCTGTCGAGCCCCTGCGCGTTTTCAGCGAGCTTCGCGATGGCGTCGGCGTCGACTTTTTGCAAATCATCCGGGTTAAATGGGGGGATGACGCGGTTGATGATAAACGCCTCGGCGCGCTGGCCCAGCTCGGCGAGCTTCTCGTGGAAGAAGAGCGCTTCTTTCATCCTGCGAGGATCAGCGCTCGTGATCACGAAGAAGTGCGTCTGCTGGTCCCTCATGATGTAGTCGATCATCTCGCCGCGCGACTGCAACGCCTGCTGCAAGAACTCGAGGGTCTCGAAGAACTCGGTCAGCTCGGTGACGAAGGTGTCGCCAAAGATCCTGCCCAACAGCTTGAGGACGATGGAGCCAGGATCGAGCACGCGACCAAAGAAGCCCGCGCGCCTGTTCGGGAGGAACCACTTGATGATGCGCTCGTCAAAGAAGGTCTTGGCGCGAGAAGGGGTCTCGAGAAACTCGAGCGCGTTCTTTGTCGGCGGGGTATCGAGCACGACGAGATCGAAGTAGCCGCCCGTGTAGAGGTCGTGCAGCTTGTCGAGCGCCATGTACTCCTGCATCCCGTGGAGGGTGGAGGAGAGCAGGCGATAGATGTTGTTCTTCTCGGCGCGCTCGAGCGCGCCGGGATCAGGCGCGTACTTGCGCACCAGATCATCGAGCGTCTTCTTTTGATCGAGCATCATCGCCCAGAACTCGCCATCCCCGAGCGAGTCGGGGACTTGCGCGAGGTTCTCGCGCAGGTCGATCTGTTGTGGCGTGTTGGAGAGTTCGCTCAATCCGAGGGAGTTCGCCAGGCGTTTTGCCGGGTCGATGGTGAGGACGATAACCTTTCTCCCCATGAGCACGCCGCGCAGGCCGAGGGCTGCGGCGGTCGTGGTCTTGCCGACGCCTCCGGGGCCACAGCAGACGATCAGGCGCGCCGACTCGAGCAGCGGCGCGATGGGGTCATGGATGGTTGTGGATGCGTCGTCGCTCACGTCATCTCCGTTCTGGTTCGCGGCGTGTGCGCGAGCCGTGCAAGAACACAGGGTCGATCAGGGTCGTCTTTCAGGAGGCGAGCTCGGTGTCGCCTCCCCCGGGCTCTCCGCACAAGAAGTCTGCCACACGTTCGATCACGCGTAACCCTTCTTTCTCGTAGAACATCGGGATCTCGATGATGGGGCTGGCGGTCTTTTGGCCGAGCAGATCGATGTAGATCAGATCGCGCTCGTACCAGTCGAGCGCGAGCGCGTTGCCCTGGATCACGCGAGAGAGCGGGCCAGCGTTGGCGAGGTCTTCTGGTTTTTGCGCGGGCGTGACCTTGCGCAAGGCGCCAAAGACCTCGTCGTGTGATTTCTCGAAGGGGCGCTCGTGCACCATGTTGAGCATGATCATCGAGAGCGTTCGGTCGAGGTGCTCCTCGATCGCGTCGGCGAGCTCGATGGTCTCGTTGACGGGCATCTCTTCGGGCAAGCAGACGGCGAGGATGGCGGTTTGTTGGCGATCCTCGATCTGGTCGGCGAGCTCCTTGCAGATCTGCGCGAAGCGCCCCACGCGCACCATCCCGTTCAAGGTCTTTGGCACGTTGAGGAAGGTGACAGCGTGGCCTGATGCGGGGAGGTCCACGATCACGTGGTCATAGTAGGGGCGCGTGCCGCGGGTCTTGTCCAGGTAGTAGCGCACCATGTTCAGGATGCTGAACTCGTTGACCGAGGGCGCGGCCTTGAAGAAGACGCGCGCGACGCGGTTGCCGATCACCGAGCGCGCCACGCGATCGCTGGGGACGAACTGCTTGATGGCGTGGATCAGGGCGTCTTCGGCGTAGAGGTTGACGACCTCGAGGCCCTCGAACTGTTTGACCTTCTCGACGCGCGATTCCTCGAGCGTGAGCGAGAAGAGGTCGGCCATGGCCGAGTACGTGTCCGTCTCGACGATGAGTACGCGCTTCCCCTTTCTGGCGAGCGCGAGCCCGAGCCCTGCAGTTGCTGTACTTTTACCGACGCCGCCCTTGCCTGTGATAAAGATGAGGCGTTTGTCCAGGAGGTCGTGGAGCATGTCCGTCATGAAATCGTCGCGCTCGTTCGATAGTGGCGAGAGGGGTTCAACCTAGAGGGTGCATCGATAGCACAGATCTGGTCGCCTGCCTACAATCCCCGTCACGCAAAACCTCGGCCCCTCAGCGTGAAAGACAAACCGCTTCCCTCGCTCTGACGGAGTGGGGGAGAAAAAAAGAGCCCCGCTCGAGTTATCGAGCGGGGCTCTCTGGATTCTCTCGGGGGGTCGCGGTCCTAAATCAAACCGCTACCGCCTCGGGTGTCTGGGGAGAGGATCACTCCTCGTCGCCCATCGCTTCTGCGAGCTTGTCTTTGAGCAAGTCGCCGAGTTGAGCGGTCGCGCCGGTGTCGTCGGAGTACTCGCGGAGACGACCGGTCTCGGAGCGGCGCATGAAGCTCTTGATCGAGAGTGCGATCTTGCGCTCCTTGGGGTCGACCGAGATGATCTCGACCTTGTGATCTTCGTCGACCTTGACGACCTGCGAAGGATCTTCGATGCGCTCTTGAGCGAGCTCGCTGATGTGGATGAGACCTTCGACACCCTCCTCGATCTCGGCGAATGCGCCGAAGTCGGTGAGCTTGGTGATACGCGCGTCGACGATCTTCCCTGGGGGATAGCGCGAGGGGATGGTCTCCCATGGATCGGGCGAGAGCTGCTTGATACCGAGCGAGAAGCGCTCGTTGTCGACATCGATGTTGAGGACGACAGCCTCGACCTCCTCGCCGCGCTTGTAGAGCTCGGAGGGGTGGCGGATTTTCTGCGTCCAGGAGATGTCGCTGATGTGCACGAGGCCATCGATGCCGTCCTCGATACCGATGAAGATACCGAAGTCGGTGATGTTGCGGATCTTGCCAAGGATACGCGTACCGACAGGGTAGCGCTCCTCGAGAAGGGTCCATGGGTTGGGCTCGATTTGCTTCATGCCCAGGCTGACCTTCTTGTCGCGCGTGTCGAGCGAGAGGACGACGACGGTGATGACATCACCCTCGTTGACCACGCGGCTCGGGTGCTTGATGCGACGGGTCCAGCTCATCTCGCTGATGTGGATGAGGCCCTCGATGCCCTCCTCGAGCTCGACGAATGCGCCGTAGTCGATAAGAGAGACGACCTTACCCAACACCTGCACGCCCTCGGGGTAGCGCTGCTCTGCGCCTTCCCATGGATCAGGAGTGAGTTGCTTGTACCCGAGCGAGACGCGCTCGTTCTCGGGGTTGAACTTGAGCACCTTGACCTGGATCTCATCGCCGATCTGGAAGAGCTCGGAGGGGTGCTGCACGCGGCCCCAGCTCATGTCGGTGATGTGAAGCAGGCCGTCGATGCCGCCCAGATCCACGAACGCACCGTATTCGGTGATGTTCTTGACGATACCCTCGATGACGGCGCCTTCGACAAGCTTCTCGAGCGTCTTCTTCTTGAGCTCCTCGCGCTCGCGCTCCAGGAGCGCACGACGAGAGAGCACGATGTTGCCGCGCTGCTTGTTGAACTTGATGATCTTGAAGGCGTACTCCTGGCCGATGTAACGGTCCAGGTTGCGCGTGGGGCGAAGCTCGACCTGAGAGCCAGGCAAGAATGCCTTGACGCCGATGTCGACCTGCAGGCCGCCCTTGACGCGCGAGGTGATCACGCCGCGAACGAGCTCGTCTGCTTCCGCCTTCTCCGAGATTGCCTCCCAGACCTTCATGCGGTCGGCTTTCTCTTTGGAGAGGATGCACTGGCCCGACTCGTCCTCACGCTCCTCGACGAGGACGTCGATGTCATCGCCTGCGACGACGTGGATCTGGCCGTGTGCGTCCTTGAACTCGTCGATCGGGATACGACCCTCGGATTTGAAGCCGATGTCGACAAGAACGTAGTCAGCGCCTACCTCGAGCACGCGGCCCGTGGCGATCTCATTCTCTTGGACGAGCGTGGTCTCGGTCGAAAACTCCGCGAGCAGTGCCTCGAAGTCCTCGAGTGAGGGGAAGTCATTTTGGTTGGTTTGGGTTGCCATGAAAGCGACTCGTTTCCTGTGGCCCTCGATAGACCCTTGACGACTTGCGCCTGCCGCTTCGATCAAGCCTCTTCTTTCAAGGCGAGATGGCAGACGAGCCGAGCCGGGGGCGTCGCACAGGGCGGAGAACGACGCCTTGTTTGGGTAAGTTCATTAAAGCCCCTTCACACAACGTGAAAGGCACTTCACATCTACAAGATGTTTGGTTGTTTTCGGCCGAGCAGGCCTGGAGTGTGGAAAGCGTCTGATTTCTCGACGCTTTGTCGTGACAAGGACGACAGCACTCGCGCGCGACTCGCGAAACAGGCCGGCACCGTAAACGGCGCTGGGAGGGTTGTCAAGTCGCCAACGGCCAAGTCTCGCGATTTCAAATGGTTCGCGTGACCTGGCCTCCGTGGAGGGGAGAGCTCTTTTCGGGAGGAAGCTGCGCTCAGCTGTCCTTCTGCGCTTGCTCGAGCATCTTCTCGAAGACCTCCGGAGAGAGCCCCATCATCTCGGCGGCCTTCTCCTTGTCTCCGCCCGCTTTCATGAGCGTGGCGGACAGCTCGCTCTTCCAGTCAAGCTGCCCCATTGCGGCGGTGGCGCGGTTTTGCGCCGAGCCCGCGACCTTCTGCTCGGTCAGGCCATGGTTGGTGCCAAAGTCAGCCTGCGCGTGGAAGATAAAGACGTTGTCGCCGATCTTGAGCTTGTCGCCGTTCTGGAGCATCTGCGGCACGTTGGCCACGAGCTTGTCCTCGTTGACCATCGTGCCCTGGTTGCTCTTCTGGTCGGTGACCTCGACCCCTTGCGCTGTACCACGCACCTTGACGTGCACGCGCGAGACGTTGTCGTCGATGAGCTGGATGTAGTTGCCGATCTTTCTGCCGATCGTCACGTCGCGCGCGCCGATATGGTAGGTCTTGCCTTCGGCCTGGCCCGCGATCCCCTCGAGCCAGTTCGAGCGTCGGTTGACCGACGCCGCTGGCTTGGGACGCGAGGGCGTGCTCGAAGGCTGCGGGCTGGGTGCCGCCCTGCCTCCCTGTCCTCGGAAGTGCTGCACCACGAGGATAATCGCAAAAATAATGGCCAGGGCTCCCAGGCCAATCATCACTAACTTAACCATCTCATCTCCTCGAGCTCGTTGCTCGCCGGTTCGCTCCCCTCACTTATCCCACTCGAAAGATAAGGAGTGAGATCTCCACTGGAGGGGGGCGGTGGGTCTTCCCTCGGCGTCGTTGAATCGCCGCGTTCACCCTACGCGTATCATACTGTTTTCAAGCATGCTGCTGCATCTCTTTTCGCTTATCCCCCTCGGTGGCGCAAGCCTAACATACGGCGACTGGGCCGGGAAGTTTTAGGGGGGAGGGCGATCGAAATTGTTCATGAGGGCGCTGGTATCTCTCGACCCTGGTGCGATACCATAACGCAGTTGCACGCATCTCATCTCGAGGGAGCGAGCGAGTCACTCTCGCTCCTCACCTGTTTGGCGTTCATCCTCGCACCTCTTTGAAAAAGGTGCGCGCGGTGCCCACCCCGAGATTACACAGAGGTGGTCGTGCTCGATGCCGGGAAGTCGATGAGCGAAGATAAAAAGGATACAAAACCACTCTCGCGGGGACGGCGCTTCGCCAAACTCGCCGCGATGACGGCTTCTGTGGCTGGCAATTACACCCGCTCCAGGATCAAGGGCGTCTTCCAGTCTGAAGAGGATCGCGCCAGAGAGATCGAGGCCGCGCACGCTGCAAATGGCCAGCTCATGGCGCAAACCCTCGGCGAGCTCAAGGGCGCCGTCATGAAGATCGGGCAGATGGCATCTGTAGCAAAGGATGTCCTCCCCCCCGAGATGGCCGACGCGTTGACCTCCTTGCAGAAGGACTCTCCGCCCATGCCCTTCGAGGTGATCGCCGAGCAGATCGAGCGCGAGCTCGGCGCGCATCCCTCCATGTTGTTCGACTCCTTCGAGCCCGAGCCCTTCGCCGCCGCCAGCATCGGTCAGGTGCACCGCGCCGTCGTCGATGACGGTCGCCCCGTCATCGTCAAGGTCCAGTACCCCGGCGTCGACGAGTCATGCGACAGCGACCTCAATCAGCTCAAGCTCACGCTCAAGATGAGCGGGTTTATCAACACACGCAGTCACAAGAAGGCGTTCGACGCGCTCTTTGAAGAGGTGCGCGCCAGGCTACACGAAGAGCTCGACTACACCATCGAAGCCGAGCACGTGCGCCTCTTTCGCCAACTCCACGCAGAGGATGATTACATCGTCGTCCCCGATGTCGTCGGCGAGCGAAGCGCCAAGCGCGTGTTGACCCTGACATACGAACCTGGGGACTCGCTCGAGGAGCTCAACGAGGCGCCCTACACCGACGAGATCCGCGACACCATCGGCACCAACCTCATCCGCATGTTTGGCGCGCAGGTCTTTCGCTACAAGACGATGCACGCCGATCCTAACCCCGGAAACTACGCGTTCCGGCCCGATGGCAAGATCGTCCTCTACGATTATGGCTGCGTCAAAAAGCTCCCCGAGCGCGTCGTCTCCATCTACAGAGATATGGCCGAGGCGATCTATCAGGAGAATTACATCCGGCTCGACCGGATGTTGATGCTGCTCGGCGCCAGAGTGCCCGATTCGCCCGATGTCCCCGAGGAGTTTTACGAGCAATGGCGCAATATCCTGCTCGGGCCCTTCATCGAGGGGGAGTACTACGATTATGGCGAGTCCAGGATCGTCGAGGAGGCGCAGCGCCACGCCGTGGGCGCCATAAAATACGCGCACTCCTTCCAACCTGCGCCAGATCTCGTCTTCCTCGATCGCGTCATGGTTGGCCTGCACAACAACTTCAGAACGTTTGGGCCAAAGGTCCCCTGGCGCTCGTTGCTCGACGAGCACCTCGCCATACCTCAGGTCGACTACGATGATTGAGGCAACGTGCGGATAAATCACTTCGATTTATCCGCGCGTTGCTCTCAGCAAAATCACTTGATCGACAGAGTCCCGGTCAATGTCACCGGCGTATCACCTTCGCTGTTTCTTCTGCACGTCCCCATAACCTCGAAGGTCCCTTCCAGCTTTCCATCCGCTGGCGCGAAGGTCGCCAACGAGAGATCCCCTTCATCGAACACGAGGAAGACGGCGTTCGTGACGACCTCGGTGGTGTCTTTGCCACCCGCCTCCGTGCTGAAGGAGAGGAAGAAGGTCGAGTAACCCTCCTCGCCAGGGTTCGCCAGCGCTGCTGCGTCCATCGTGATCGGGACGCTGCTCTGATTGGCGCTGGCTGGCCTTACCGCGATCCCGAAGTCGAGCGCCTCGTAGGCGCTGACCTCCGTGGCGAGGTTGGTGAAGTTTGCCTCGATGATCGGGAGTGATGTGTCGAACGCGAGGTTCAACTCCTCTCCATACGTCTCGCTGACTTCGACGACATCGAACGGGCAGGCATCCTGCCCCGAGGCGTTGGTCAGGGTCATCGTGAGCGTCTTGCCCTCGAGCATCTCGGCGGGGTCCTCTTCACCCGAGGTCACGCCGCAGCCTGCGGCGAGGAGGAGCGACAGGAGCGTGAGTGAAGCGCGCGCGATAGAGTGGTTTCTCATGACATCGACCTCTTGGGAGAGCACAGGGGAGAGAGAGGGGCCTCGCGGTCGTTCGATACCACGCGTCCCCCTCGAAGCATGTGATTTCAGAATGCGCCGCGGTGCGGACGCATCTGAATGAGTATAGCATCTGACTTGTGGTGACACGAGGACGCTCACGATTCTTCATCGCGTGCTTCGTTCGCGTCGAGATCCTTGACCCAGAGCTCGAAGTCGGTCCCTTCGAGCGATACAGAGGACCACGCCTTCGCGTCTCGCGCGTTGCCTCTTTCTGGCGTGGCCATATCCAGGGCTGCGCGGTTGCTCGCGACGCGACGTCCTGTGGCGTCCAGCACGACGATCGGCTCCTCGCGTGCGTCGAGTAAATAAACGAGCAATCTGCGCAGGTCGCTCTCTCCGCGTTCGCGCGGCGCCTCGTGCGCGCTGGCGCGCAGGCTGTGATCGAGCAGCCAGTCGATGTCTCGTGAGATCTGCTTGATCTCTGCCGGGGCGTCAGACTTTGGACAGCGCGCCTGGAGGTTTCCCTGGCGCAGGCTGTGCGTTGTGCGGCGCAGCTCCTCGATGGGAAGCTCGATGCGCAGGCGGAGCTGTTGATAAATCACCACGCACAGTCCGAGCGCGATGGCGCCGAGCAAGGCCGCGGCCCATGCGCCGGTTTGACCGAGCCGCTTGGCGCGGTTATCCGCGCGGCTCATCGATCTTCGGTTCACCTCGCCAAGATCCCTGAGCGCCTCGATCACTTCCTCGCGCGCGGCCGCATCGCCCGAGAAGGCGAGGATATGCTTTCGCGCGATGATCTCCAGGAGCGGCTTCTCCTCTTCCTCGGTGATGTTGTTGCTCGCGCGTTCGAGCGCGTGCGAGAACTCCTGTGGGACGGCCCTGGCGGTGTGGGCGTGAGAGAGCTCGGCGAGCATTTGCTCGACGGCTTCCTCCGTGCGCACGTTCTCCTGGAGGATGCGCTCGATGGCGGGGCCCATCCTCGAGAGCAGGGCGATCGTCATCATCGACAGCGCGAACTGGAGCACCATGATGGCGCCGATGCCGATCCTTGCTTCGCGTCTCAGTTTCATGCTCAGAACCTCTGCGTGAGCGCGCGCACGTGCTCTTCTTTGCTGACAAGCATCAGGATATCTCCATCGCGCAGCGGAGCTCTCGGATCGGGGACCTCTGCGACCATCCCTTCGTCGGTCTCTTTCCGCACGGCGGCGACCGTGACCGAGAACCTGCGTGGCAGCTCGAGTTCTGCCAGGGTTCTCCCCCAGAAGGACTCTGGCGCCTGAATTTCGGTGAGCACCAGGCCGCCGCCGAGCGGCAGGATGTTGACCACGTGATGCCATGAGAGGCGCACGGCGAGTCGCTCTCCGTAGTTTTTCTCCGGGTTGATGACTTGATCTGCGCCGACCAGTGAGAGGATGCGAGCGTGCAAATCATCGGTGGCGCGCGCGATGATTTGCGGCGCGCCGAGCTGTTTGAGCAGCGCCGTGACGACGATGCTGCTCTCTCTGTTGTCGTCCCCGATGGCGCAAACGCAGACATCGCGCCGTCCAGGCGCGAGGCTCGTGAGCGCCTCCTCGTCCATCGCGTCCATCAGGACGGCGTCGGCCACATATGGCGCGACCTCGTTGATATGGGTCTCCTCGATGTCGACCGCCATCACCTCGCTGCCGTTCTTTGCCAGCGCTCTCGCGAGTGACATCCCAAATTGACCGAGCCCGATCACGAGCGCCTGTCTTGCCATGGTATTCTCCGTAAAACGTTCACTTGCTTGTGAGAAGATGCGCTCATCCGATCGGGACTTGCTCTTCTGGGTAGCGGTGGTTGATGCGCTTGCCTGTGTTTGTCGCGAGCAGCACGAACAGGGTCAAGGGGCCGACGCGGCCTGCGAACATGCACACGATGATGATGATCTTGCCGACGCCATCGAGCGCGCCCGTGCCTCCGGTGGAGAGGCCCACGGTGGCGAGCGCGCTCACGGTCTCGAACAGCGCCACATCCAGCGGCAGCGTCTGAGTGAGTTGGATGGCGATAAGCGCGACAGCGCTCGCGAAGACCCCGAGTGATGCGACCGCCGTGGCGCGAAGGATCGTCTCTTTCGGGAGGGTTCGCCCGAAGACCTCGACCTGCTCTCTGCCGCGCACCACCGCAAAGATCGCCAGCACGATGACGGCGATGGTCGTCGTCTTCGCGCCACCTGCGGTCGAACCTGGCGATCCTCCCACGAACATCACCAGGATCATGAGCGTCCAGGTCGCCGGATGAACCGCCGCGAGGTCGATGGAGTTAAAGCCCGCGGTGCGCAAGGTGATCGACTGGAAGAGGGCGTTGGAGAGCTTGTCCACCACGCTCATTCCCTGGAGCGTGGTGTTCCACTCGAGCAGCCCGATCCAGATGGCGGGGAGCACGATAAGGATCGCGGTCGTCCAGATCACGATCCTGGCGTGGAGTGATTTTCGCCGCGTGCCCCTCCAGTTCATCGCCACGATCACCGATGGCCCGAGCCCGCCGATGATAATCGTCACCGCGATGATCCCCAGAATCACTGGCGCGTTGGCGTAGGGGATAAGGCTATCGCTCTGGAGCGCGAAGCCCGCGTTGCAAAACGCAGAGATCGCGGTGAAGACGCCGCGCCAGATCGCCTCCCCTGGCGCATCTCCTCGCATCCAGAACGCGACGCTCAGCAACATCGCCGAGAGCCCCTCGGTGATAAACGTCACCGCCAGGATCGAGCGCACCGCGCCGAGCAAGCCCGCGCGGCCCTTGGCCCCGACGACCTCGACGGCGACGCGCTCGTGGGAGAGTGAGAGTCGCCCGCCAAGCAACAACACCGCGGCCGCCGAGAAGACCATGATCCCCAAACCTCCGACCTGGATCAGCAACAGCACGATCACTTGCCCGAACAGGCTGAACGCGTTTGGTGTGTCGAGCGTGATGAGGCCCGTGACACAGGTCGCGCTCACGGCCGTGAACACGGCGTCGATCCAGGTGACGGCGTGACCGCTGCTCGAAGCGCTCGGCAGCGCGAGCGCGAGCGTGCCAAAAACGCAGATGCCAAAGAACGAGAGCACCAGAATCCTCGATGGGTGCAAGAGCACCACGGTGAGCAACCCTGGTTCATCGGGGTTCGAGGTCGGAGAGAGCCAGTGGACGAGGTTCTCTCTGAGCGCGATGGCCATGATGGCGGCGGCAGAGAAGAGCGGCAGCGATGGCGTGAGCGTGGCGTCAGTGAAGGTCGCCGCGCCCGCATCGACGAGCGATGCGACCGAGAGCCCGAGCGCTGCGCCGAGCGCGACGACTTGCCACCGCAGCATCCTCTTTCGCCAGAGCAGGGCCACGAGCGCAGGGAGCGTGCCCGAGAGCGCGAGGGCAAACCCGGTGGTCTGTTGTGTCGGGATATGCGAGGTGTTGGCGAAGATGCCGAGCACGAAGGACGCGGTGGCGAGCCTCCAGAGGAGCCTCGACCATGAGAAGTCGTGCTCCTCGACGTCAAATTGACGCAATCGTCGCGGCGTCCAGATATACGCGAGCAAGACGATCAGCCCCGTGGCCAGGATCGAGCCGCCAAAGGGCTCCATCTCTCCGGTCACGAGCGCGCCGCCACCCCAGAGGATCGCTGCGCTGGATGCAAGCAAGTTTGCCCACCTGTCCGTGCGTGTGTGCAGGATGCTCGATGCAAACAACGCGATCGAAATCGCGATGGCGGGCGCCCAGGCGAGCGTCGCGCCGAGCCCAAACTTGGCGAAGCCTCCGAGCGGAACGACAGCGAGCGTCCCGATGGCAAACAAGAGGTAGATGAGGCGCGTTGTCTGCGCGTGCTCGTCGTGGTTTTGGGGGCCTAACCCGAAGTATGTCGAGGCAACAGAAGGTGACCTCACGATGAACTCGATATGTGGGAGAGGCTGGTCTTTAGGGGGCGAGGAATGAATACGACCAGCGGCGAAACAAAAAGTAACACGGATTGCACAACGCGGTGTTGAATGTGCGACACAACAGGTGAACGTCGAGTTTGGTGCCTCTTTTTCTCCTCAGGAGTTTTGTATGTCTATGTATCGTCTTTCTTTTTCGGTTCTTCTTGTCATCGCCACCGCGCTGCCAGCCTGCATCATCGGCGAGCGAGGAAGCGGCGTTTATGCCGAGCAACAGCGTGATGTCCAGACGTTTAGTCGCGTGGAGCTTCCTGGCGGAGGCATCGACCGCGTCGAGATCGTGGTGTGTGATTGTACCGCGATTCGCGTCTCTGGAGATGACAACCTGATCGATCTGGTCACAACAAAAGTGAGCGGCGAGACGTTGACGATCGACACGCTGGACCCTGTGTGGACGAAGGAGCCGTTGGTGGTCGAGGTGCGCACGCCAATGTTGGAGCTGGTGCGCGCGAGCGGCTCCACCAATGTCAGCATCATCGACCTGCGCGGTGGTGATTTGACCGTGGATACTTCGGGCTCGGGCGATGTCGACTTTATGGGACGCCTCGATCGCCTGCGCTTCGAGACGAGCGGCTCGTCCGATATCGATGTCTCGAGGCTCGAGACCGATGTCCTGGAGATCGACACCTCGGGTTCGACCGATGTGGTCGTCGACGAGATGGTCTCGGAGTCGATCTGGATTCACACCTCGGGCTCCTCGGACATTCACCTCACCGGCGAGACAAAGACGCTCGAGATCGAAACGAGCGGCTCCTCGGATGTGCACGCCAGGGACATGAAGGCGCAGGATGTGACCATCTCGACCTCGGGCTCCTCGGACATCGACACGTGCGTGACGGGTGTGCTCGACGTGAGCACCTCGGGCTCGGGCGATGTGACCTATTACTGCGATCCCACAAAGGTCAACGCGAGCACCTCCGGCAGCGGCGACATCCGCCAGGGGCGCTGATAGCGCGCTCCTGGGATCGTTCTCTCTCTGAAAATCACTGCTGCGCTTGAAGTGGGGCTCGCGCTTCGGGCCGAGGTTTTTGGGTTGCTCGGGGAGCTTCGTTGCAGGTTTCGCAGAACGCGGAACATGCCCCCCCAAAACGCGCCTGCATTCTTGACGCAGTGAGTTTTCTTTTGATCGCCGTGCGCTAGCGAAGGTAAGTCGGCGCGTTTTCTCCCCCCCCATTTTTGCAAATAGGGGGGAAACTCGCGCTTCGACTCGAGGTTGGCGTTATGCGTGGGAGCTTCGTTGCAAGTCGTGCAGAACGCATGACATGCCCCCCGCTCCTCAC
>JAYZVO010000113.1:0-5271 GCA_036155555.1 Myxococcota bacterium | reverse complement strand
CCCGCCTCTCTCATGAAAAGCCCTGTCCAACAGGAGGAGTGGCGTGGTGTCAAAGAGGAAAAATGGACGCGCGTTGATCGGTCTCTCGAAGTTTCTCGCGGGTGTCGCGACCGGGTTGTTGATGACCAGCGCGCTCGCTGTCGCGCAGGAAGACAAGGCCCCGGATGATGCCAAGGAGCAGCCGGTCGCCGAAACCTCCGAGCAAAAGAGCGAGGAGAATACGAGCGATGTGCTCGAAGCAAAGATCAGCGCGCTCGAGGCAGAACTCGCCAGGGCGCGCTCGAACTGCGGCGCTGACGGAGCCAGTCAGGAGTTTTCCAGTGAAAACGAGCGCGAGGAGCTCTCTCGACGCATTCGTCAGATGAAGCCCGATGCTGCCGCGCGCTTGCTCGCCACGCTCGATCTCGAACTGGCCGTCGATATCTTCCGCCGCCTCGATGATCGCTCGAGCGCTCGCATTCTAAATAAGATGCCTGTGGAGCCAGCGACCAGGATTGTATCGAGCATGGCAGGTGATGTGCCCGAAAAGTCATCGCCTCCTGCACGAGCAAAGGAGTGACGCCGATGCAGATCCCAGCGTCCATCCTCGGTGAGTCTCGCGGTGCGCAGGCACAGACCAACCGCACGAGTGACGAACTCGCTGGAGAGCGCGCGCATGGCGATAAGTTCGCGCGGTACCTCGATCCAAAATCACGCGGCGAGGAAGAGCAAGAAGAGGTCTCCTCTCGCCGCAGCAAAGAGGATCGCGTGGAGCGAGATGTCGCAGCACCCGAGGAGGGTGCTTCTCGCGACGACCTCGAACAATCTACCCAGACAACAAACGACGACGAGCAGCGAGCCAAACACCATGGGCTCGAGCGCGCGCTTCATGCGCGCTCTTCGGATGCGTTCGAGCAGATCGTTGCGGATTTGCGCGTCAAAAACGCGCGCGAGAAGCTCTTGTTGACGCCAAAGAAAGCGACGCGTGTGCACAAGAACCTCTCCTCGGCCCATGTCGCGAGGCTCTCGCTTCTGGTGGGGCAGGGTGGCGGGCAAGCAAAGCACAGCGCTCCACGCTCTGCTCCGCTTGCTGTGTCCGGGGAGCGCCGCCAAACGTTCGGAGCGGTCGAGGTTCGAGAGCGTGCCCAGAGCGCAAAATCAGAGGGGCGTTCGCCTGCGGATGAGCCCGACGATCACGCAAGCGCGAAGCAAACATACACACACAGCGAGCACGAAGGTGCGGCGAGCGAGACGACGTCCACGAGTCACTCGCCGCGAGGGGAGTCGCCTGTTCTGGAGAGGATCGCGTCGCCCAGAGAGGCGCTCGATACGATCGTCTCCAGGCTGCATCGCGCAGATCAGTTGCCTGTTCGCGAGGCGGCCTCGAGTCCGATTATCACCCGGCAAATGTTACCGGCCAGCCCCGCGAGGGGGATGGCGCGTATGACGGATCTTGCCCAGGCGCGTGGCCAACTCGTGAGGATGAAGGCGACGCAAACTGGCGGCGTGCTCGAGCTCGATATCGGCGTCGAACACACGCAAAAGGCGACCTTGAGGCTCGAGGTCGAGGACGGCAAGGCACGCGCGATCTGTAGATGCCATGCCCCCGAGGGGGTCGTCGAGGCGCAAAAGATGGTCGACTCGTTGCGCGATGTCCTCGCCCGCGCGGGGATGGAGCTCGGGGAGGTCGACGTGCGCTTTGAAGGAGAGTCGGGCCAGCGCGATGGCTCGCGCCAGGATGGCGCGTCGAGCCGTGACGGCGAAGGCGCAAAGTCAAACGCCGCTGGTGTCCGCATTCTGGCTGAAGATGATGGGCTCGAGGTGATCGTGAGCGGGCTCATTCACGTCATCGGATAAGCAGAATTTACATCTTTGGCATGTTGCTTGAATAAAAAGACGAAAGGAAAGAGGGCAGGCAAAAAAGTCGACCCTTTTAGCGATTTTGATGACGCGTACAGCGCGCATCGGACACTTCGCGCAGGAGAAACGCGATGAATGTTCTCGAGTCAGGCGCCGCGACGCGCCAAGCAGCGGCAGGTACAGGGGGCGCCAGAGCGCAGAGCAACCGCATGGGGAAGGATGAGTTTCTCAAACTTCTCACCACGCAAATGCAAGCGCAGGACCCGCTCAATCCGATGGACAACACCGAGTTTGTCGCGCAGTTGAGCCAGTTCACGAGCCTCGAGCGCCTGGAGAACATGTCCCAGAGCATCGAAGCGATGGCGATGAGCACGTCTGCAAACACGAGCGCGCAGATGGTGAGCTTTATCGGCAAGAATATCGACGCGCGCTCGGATCAAGTGCGCCTGGACGCCGAGGGGAACGCCTCGCCGACGCGCATCGATCTCCACGGTGATGCTTACGATGTCCAGGTCACGATCACGGATTCGGAGGGGCGCGTCGTGCGCACCATCGAGCTCGGAGAGCAAGAGGCCGGTGATGTCGATGTGGTCTGGGATGGCCTCGAGGATGATGGCTCGCCGCTTCCAGAAGGGGAGTACACCGTGAGCGTCAAGGCCGAGGACGCCGAGGGCGAGTCGGTTTCGAGCCAGGTTTACACCTCGCGTCGTGTCGCCGGGGTGAGCTTCCAGGGAGGCTTCCCTCGGCTCGAACTCGAAGGGGATGTGGACATTTCGTTGGGCGACGTCAACCGCGTCCATGAAGACTGAGGAATGAAGGAAGCTCGTGCGAACTACAAAAACATGTAGTTCGCACGGATTTCGAGAAAGGCCCGCAGGGGCATAAAACGCGCGATTCGTGAGCACGAACGCGGCATGAGGAGTCGAGAAGATGAGCTTGATGAAGTCGATCAATACGGGTCTCAGCGGACTGAACGCCAACACGCGCGGCCTTGGCGTCGTGGGGGACAACATCGCCAACGCGAACACCGTGGGCTTCAAGTCTTCGCGCGCCAACTTCGCGGATATGCTCGCGGGCACCACGCTCGGCATCGGCTCTGGCGTGGGCGTCGGTTCGGTGCAGCAGCAGTTTGGCCAAGGTGACCTCGAGATGACCGGAAACGCGCTCGATGTTGCCATCAGCGGCCCAGGGTTCTTGATGGTCAAGGGAGAGGTCGGCGGACGCGAGGGGAGCTATTACACGCGCGCTGGCCAGTTCGTGCTCGATAACGAGGGGTATGTTTCGACCCCCGAGGGATTGCGTCTGCAAGGGTATGGGGTCGACGCCAATGGCGAGGTGGACCTCGCCAAGTTTGGCGACCTCGATGTGGGCGGGCAGAAGTTGCCTCCGCAGGCGACCTCGGGCATCGACATCAAGCTCAACCTGGATGCTGGCGAGGAGGTGATGGCGGACCCATGGGACCCTGCCAACCCTGGTGATACGAGCAACTACTCGTCGACGGTGACGGTGTACGATTCGCTCGGGAACCCGATCGAGGCGGACATCTACTATCGCAAGACGGGCGCGAATTCGTGGGAGTACAAGGTGCTCGTCGATGGCGAGACGGTCAGCAACGGCACCCCTGGGACACCGAGTGAGATCGCATCCGGGACGCTCGACTTCGACACCGAGGGTGAGTTGACCACACACACGCCCGCCGCGACGACCTTCCAGCCAGTCGATGCCACCCAACCACAAGACATCACCATCGACTTCACGGGCTCGACGCAGGTTGCTGGTGATTCCTCGCTGAAGAGCTTGTCGCAGGATGGTTTTGCCGCGGGTGAGCTACGCGACATCATCATCGAACAGGACGGCACCATCACGGGCGTCTTCTCCAATGGGGAGAACGCGGACATTGGCCGCGTGGCGATGGCAGATTTTCAGGCTCCCGAGGGACTCGAGCGCCTCGGAGGGAGGCTCTGGCGAGCCACGCCGCAGAGCGGCGAGGCTGTCGTCGGCGCGCCAGGGACAGGGAAGATGGGGGCGGTGATTTCGGGCGCGCTCGAAGCCTCCAACGTGGACATGTCGCACGAGTTCGTGAAGATGATCGCTTACCAACGCGGTTTCCAGGCTTCCTCCAAGGCGATCACGACCGGGGATCAGTTGATGTCCGAGCTCATCAACCTGAAGCGATAATAAACAGGTGTACCTGTTCGGTGCTCGCTCGAGCGAGCACCTGGCGTGGAGCAAGAGACCCGCAGTTTGTCACGGCAAGCTGCGGGTCTTTTGTTTCTGTATCGAACTAAATCAGATGTTTTTACTCCAGTTGGATAAAATGTTTAAAGGGCTCTGAGCGCAGATCCGATGACAGAGTTGAACCTGGCGAGGCTATCCCGAAGTCAAGCTGGGGGCGGGTATAAAAGAAGATGAGATGACCACCGGCCTGACCACCGGCTCGTCGAAAAACAAAGCCCGGTAATCTGCCAAACTTCGTGACCAAAACAACATCGGGAAGGGATTCAAGGAGAACTACCCATGTCTATCAGCATCCATAACAACACCTCGAGCCTCAGCGCACAACGTCTCCTCGGCCGCACCAGCAAGTCCCTTCAGGGCAACCTGACGAAGTTGACCAGCGGTCTCCGCATCAACTCCGCAGCGGACGACGCAGCTGGCCTGGCGGTCTCCTCGGAGATGAAGGTTGACATGCGCAGCCTGAACCAGGCCAAGCGCAACGCCAACGACGCCATCAGCGTCCTGCAAACCGCAGAGAGCGCGATGGGGCAGCAGGGAGACATCCTGACCCGAATGCGCGAGCTCTCGGTCCAGGCCAACAACGCGACCCTCGCTGACACTCAGCGTGACGCGCTCAACGAGGAGTTCACGCAGCTCCAGACCGAGTTCGACCGCATCGCCAGCAACACGACCTTCAACGGCACCAGCCTGCTCGATGGCACCATCGCATCGGGTAGCGGCCTCGACATCCAGATCGGCGTCGAGTCCAGCGACACGGTGACCGTCGAGGTCGAGGACACCACCGCCGCCACGCTGGGTGTGGACGCTGGTAGCATCGACCTCAGCTCGACGGGTGACCCCGCGGCAGCCATGACGGCCATCGACGACGCGCTCGAGACCGTCAACTCCGAGCGAGCCAAGGTCGGCGCGATGCAAAACCGCATGGACGTGGCCATCGAGAACCTGAGCTCGACCTACGAGAACACGGCAGCAGCGCACGGACGCATCGTCGATGTGGACGTCGCCTCCGAGATGGCCTCCTTCACCAAGAACCAGGTCCTGATGCAAGCAGGCTCTTCGATGCTCGCTCAGGCCAACAGCCAGCCGCAGATGGCCCTCGGCCTGCTCGGCTAATCCTGAACTCGAGCGGCGCTTCACCCAGCGCCGCTCGCGGCGGGCTCGCCCGAGTTTTAGAGCCCGCACGCCCCCGGGGGG
>JAYZVO010000112.1:0-39406 GCA_036155555.1 Myxococcota bacterium | reverse complement strand
GCCGCGCCGCTCCTTGTTTCTTTCGCTGCGGCTCGGGCCTGTGTTGACGCACCTAGAAGACAAATCCCTCTTCGAGCTCCGCGAACTCGATGCGCGCGAGCGCCATGTTGGCGTATTCACGCTCGAGCGTGAGGAAGAGGAAGGTCGACGCGCGTGAGCGCGTGGGGCGCAAGAGGTGCAACTCGGTGTCGAGAGAGATAAGGATCTCCTCGAGCGGCTCGCCAAGGCCGATCTCCTCGAGCGAGCGCCGCTTCGAGCGCACCAGCTCCGTGTGCGCGGCCGCGGTGATATCCATGGTGGCGTTTGCCTGACCGATCTTGCCGAGGATCATCCCCGAGCGCGCGTCCACGAGCGCCACACTCTTGAAGCCATCGAGGTCCTCGAACTTTGCCAGGCTCTCGAGGATCTGTTTCTTACCCATGTTCTTCGTCCTCGGATTGGGTGACTCAAGCGCGCGTCGGCGTCTTGCGGCTAGCGGATGCGGGGAGATTCAGGATGCTCTCGAGGATTTCGCCAAGCGATGTGCAAGCGTTCCCGAGCAGCAACCTCGTGAGCGCGATGTTGGTGCGCGGCGTATACCCTAGCAAACCGAGGAACCAACGCGACTCGGGGTCGAGCGGACGCAAGATATAGTGCTGGCTGCCCACGCCAAAGATCACATCCTCGACGTTCGGGAGTTGTCCCAGGCCAGCGAGCAAGTCGCGCTGCGCGCGCATGCTCGCTGCCGAAGCCGTCAACATCGCCTCGGCAGGCCACGATGCGGACTCTGTGATGGTATCCGTGCGGAGCAAATCAAAGCACGCGTCCGCGTCCGTATCGATGAGCGCGGCGGCGACCAGACCGGGCACACCCGCGAGCGTCTCGAGCGCGTCGCGCACCGCCGTGGCCACATCCTCCGGGACAACCTCGGCGCTGGAGTCCACCTCACTGGGCATCTGCTCCAGCACGATCGGCGGCGGCTCCTCTTGCTCCAGCGTATCCTCGGATGCCTGCGGAGTTCCTCGAGGTTGCTCGTCAGGTTCCTCCTCGAGCGCGAGCTGCTCGGGGAGGGGGCGGTCGACCTCATTGGTCTCCATCTCCTCGATCGAGACAACCTCAGCGAGTGAGAGCTCTTCCTCGACAGCGCTGGAGAAGCCGAGCGATTCGTTGATATGCTCCGAGAGCCCATCGCCCAGAAAATCAAAGCTGGTCCCGAACTCATCGTCGAGATCGCTGACCGAGAGCTCGGCGATCCTCTCGACCGCAGGTTGCTCGGCGGTCTCGATAAGATCTTGCTTATCCCTCGCCGCGCGCGACATCTCCTCCTGCTCGAAGTCGAGCGACGCGAAGCTACTCTCGAGCGGGCGATCGACGGTGCTCAATTGCTCGTCAAGACCGCGCTCTTCCTCGAGCTCTGCGATGCTTTCGAGCTCCTCGATCTCGATGTCCGAGAAGGACTCCTCATCCCCCAGGCGATCGCTCGTGGCAGGTGAATCCTGTGCGATGTTGGCGACGGCGTCCTCGTTCGCGGGCGCCCCCGCGACGCGCGTGATCTGCTCGAGCCCCACGGGCTCTTCCACCTCTTCTCGAGGAAAAAGCTCGGGATCGTTGGACAACTTCTTGGTGCCAGAAGAGGACGCCTCGGGGGTGGGCGCCTGCGCGCTCGGTGGCCTGAGGTGCCGCAAGAGATCCCTGGCGCCTGCGCGCAACCTACGCGAGAGGTCGCGATCCTGAGGCGCTTCTTGTTCCTCTTGTTCCTCTTGTTCCTCTTGCTCTCCTCGAGGCGTTTCACTTGCTTCCTCCTCCTCGACCTCCTCAGCGAGGTCAGCCCAGGGGTCCTCCTCCTCGGAGGACTCGGGAGGAATGCTTGCAGGAGGCGCGGGAGGCTGTTGAACCTCAACAGCCTCGGGCTCGATCTCAGACTCAGACTCGGGTTCAGGCTCAGACTCTTCTGTAGAGGATTCGAGGATCGCGTCCTCGTCGACCTCCAACGTGCCTTCCTGTGTCAGGAGCTCGTCGAACTCCTCGGTGCCGAGGTGCTCGACCTCCTCTTCACCATCCTCTGACACTACATCTGGCGCCTCGACCTCTTCTTCGACCTCTTCTTCGACTTCATCGACGAGCTCGAAGACTGGTTCGCTCTCTTCCTCATCACCGAGCGGTTCGACATCTTCAGCCTCAGCGTCGGCACCCGCATCAGCACTCGAATCATCGACCTCATCGACGAGTTCGAAGGTGCCCTCGGAGTCCACCTCGAGCGCTCGTTCAGCATCTCCCAGGGCTTCCGATGTCGCGCCACGCTCGTCGTCGAGGACGGGATCAGCAGGTTGCTCATCAACCGCTTCATCTGCGGCGTCCTCTTCCGCGAAAGACACCTCGGAGAGATCTTCGTCAGGTTCGAGGGACTCTTCATCCAGGGATGGGTCCTCGTAAGGCTCGACGACGACGCTATTTTCAGGACGCGCGAGGGCCTCGTCATCCTCGGCGCTTTCCACATCACCTTCGTGGCCATCGAGCGCGCGAAGTTGTTGTGGGAGTGCCTTCTTCTTGACCGTGGCCTCCTGCGCGAAGCCTCCGCGATCGGCGTCATCGCGGACCTTGAATTGAGGAAGCAGCAAGTCATCATCATCGAAGTCATCCTCTATAGGATCGGCCTCGGCGGTGATTTCTTCAGAAGAGACCCCCTCACCCAACCCTTCGAACTCGAGCGCGTCTTCCTCGAACTGATCTTCTTCATCAGGCTCGGGCTGCTCATCGACTTCATCGAGGAGTTCGAATGTCTGCTCCGCCTCTTCTACCTCTTCAACGTCTTCAGCATCTTCAGTGCTCCCAACGCCTTCGACGCTCTCGGCATCTTCAGCATCTTCAGCATCTTCAACGCTCTCAACGCTCTCGGCTTCTTCGACGTTCTCAGCGGCGGCGTCATCATCGAGGTCGCGATCCTCCGCTTCCTCATTCGATGTATCCTCTTCCTCGCTGGCGGCATCCTCGCTGACTGCATCCTCGCTGACTGCATCCTCGCTGGCTTCGGCGACCTCGCGCGCGTCGGAAGGTTCTACCTCGAGCGCATCCTCATCGACGATGGCTTCGCTATCTGGCGCTCGCGCCTCGCTCTCTTCATCTGGCGAGGTTTCGACGACGGCGTCCGAGACCTCCACCGCCTCACTCGCCTCACTCGCTTCGGAGAACTCTGACCACTCGGAGTCATCATCGCGATCGCCTGCGGCTGCGGCGATGAGATCGTGCGAGATGAACAACGTCGCCTTCTTGTTCATCTCACCGGCGCGGCTGGTGGGAGGCTCGAGCTCCTTGAGCAGAGGTTTGCCGAGCGCCTTGTTTGGCTGCTTTCTGGACTTTGGCGAGGTTTCTGATGGAGAGGAGTCCTTATCGAGGCCACCTGCGAGCTCGTATGACTCGACGAGCGAGGCGAGCTCGCCGGACTCTTCTGAATGCGGCGTGTTCAACTGGATGCTGTCCTGGTTGCCCCCGACCGAGTCCCCTTTCATCAGCAAGCGCATCGTCTCTTCGATGCGCTCGAGCGTGGGCCGAGATTCGAGCGTCAACAGGGTCTCGAGCCCCCCTTCTTCGAGCAAGTCTCTGGCGTCGATATCATCGACATCCTCGATCACATCCCTGGCTTCGGGCGCGGCCTTGTTCGCGTCCGCAAAGAGCGAGACCATCTCGTCGAAAGAGACCTCGAACTCGACATCCTCGGGGACCTCGGGATCAAAGATGCAGCGACTGAGAGAGGAGCGCCGAAGCAACCTCGTGAGGGCCTTCTTGCCCGTGCGTTTCCCCGCCTTGGCGGTGACAGGGAGGCCAGCAGCGAGGCTCACTCGCGCACGCGATCGACCTCCAAACCGCAGCGTCCCCGTGCTCCCCTGAATGGCATGGAGTTGGAGCACATCCGAGAGCGTGAGCATGTCATCATCATCGCTGCCAGGATCGATCACGCGCTCTGCTCCAAAGAGCATCCCCGCAGTGTGCGCCACTGGAGATGCCTCGAGCTTCTCGAGCGGGACGAACTTGAACCCCTCGAACACGGGCGCGCGGTTGTCTGTATCCCAGGCCGCCGTCACCAAAATCGGCAGCGATGTCCAGAACCGGCGCGCCTCGATCATCAACATGACCGATTGCTCGTTTACAGCAGGCAATCCGACAATCAACAGGCTGGGACAGACCCCATTCTGCAGCTCCGCGAAGACCTCCTCGGCCGCGTCGAAGTACGAGACTTTGTAGTAGGCAAAATGTTGCTTCAAGAGAGAAGCAAGCGGCCTCAGAGCCCCACCTTCGGAGTCGACAATTTGAATAATATTCATGCCGTTCGTTACCAGAGAACAAGAGGGGCAGCTGCCCTCTTACAAAAGACAACTCCCCCCACTGAATGGGAGCTGATTAAGGGGCACTATAGCACCATGACTCGAGGAAGCAAATCAATCACTGGTCCCGTTTTGCCAGTCAGCCTACCGATCGGTAGAAATTCTATTTGACCTTAACCTACCAAGCGGTAGAGAATCGACTAACGCTCGGTAGGGACGCCGGGCACCTTCTTTCTCTCTTTCACCGCTCCCTCGCGATGACATCGACACAAACCGACACCCCCTCAATGCAACAACAAATCCTCGCCGCGGCCACACACCTCTTCGCCGCCCGAGGGTTCGAGGGGACGCCTCTGAGCGCCATCGCCTCGGAGGTCGGCGTCGCCAAGCCCTCCCTGCTCTATCACTACCCGTCAAAGGACGCGTTGCGCGAGGCGGTGCTGGGAAACTTGTTGGCGCACTGGTCCGAGGTTTTGCCCGAGCTGCTCATGGCAGCCACGACCGGAGGACAACGCTTCCACGCCCTGGTCGAGGCGATCGTGGCCTTCTTCACCGAGGACCCGAACCGCGCGCGCCTGCTGCTGCGCGAGATGCTCGATCGCCCCGAAGCCCTGCGCGATCTCTTCGCCGAGCACGTCTCTCCCTGGCTCGGCGTGCTCGCGGAGTACATCCGGCTCGGCCAGCGCGAGGGGCGCATCTGGGCAGGGCTCGACCCGGAAGCCTACCTGCTCAACATCATCCATCAGATCGTCTCGGGGATCGCGGTGAGCGAGGTCTTCACCGACCTCTACCCCGCCCCGGACGAGGACAATAAAGACGCGCGAGCGTCACGACGCGCGCTCCAAAAACGGCACATCGAAGAGATGATCCGCATGGCGCACGCGAGCCTCTTCCTCCCGCGCTCACTGCCCGAGAAGAAGTAAACAGCAACGATCACGCCAGCCACTCGCTGTGGCGGCCATGAACAGCCCTCAAACAGAGGTCAAAAATGAGCAACAATTACTACCTCGATAACGACGACCTCCGCTTCTACGTGGAGAAAGCCATCGACTGGGAGCCCCTGGTTCGCCTCACCGAGCGCGACTTCAAGAGCCCCGACTCCTTCGAGAACACCGAGGAGGCGCTGACCTTCTACAAAGACGCGCTGGAGATGTTTGGCAAGTTCGTCGCCAACGAAGTCGGCACGCGCACCAAGGAACTCGATACGATCGATCCCGAGATCGTCGACGGCGAAGTGCGCGCCTCACCAGCGTTCGAGGCGATCTTCGAGAAGGCAAAGGAGCTCGGGCTTCACATGCTCGCCATCCCGCGCGAGCTCGGCGGCATGAACGCACCGCTCGTCCTCTACATGATGAACTCGGAGCTGATGGCGCGCGCCGACGCCTCGACCATGACCCACTTCGGGTTCCACGGCGGCATCGCCCTCGCCCTGCTCGTCTACTCCATCCATGAAGGCACCACGACCTTTAACAAGGAGACGCTCGAGATCGAGGACACGCGCTTCCTCGACGCCATCCAGGAAATCATGATGGGGGATGCGTGGGGCTCGATGGACATCACCGAACCCAACGCAGGTTCGGACATGGCCGCGCTGCGCACGCGCGCGGTGCAGGATGAGGACGGCAACTGGTTTGTCACAGGTCAGAAGATCTTTATCACCTCGGGGCATGGCAAGTACCACATCGTCATCGCGCGCACCGAAGACAGCGATGATGATGGCCCGATGGCAGGTCTTAAAGGGCTCTCGACCTTCCTCGTGCGCGGCTACGAGGACACTGACGAGGGACGCGTTCATTACGTGACCGTCGACAGGCTCGAGGAAAAACTCGGCCACCACGCCTCGCCGACCTGCTCGGTGATCTTCGAGAACGCCCCGGCCGAGCTTATTGGTGTGCGCGGCGAGGGCTTCAAGCACATGCTGTTGTTGATGAACAACGCGCGTATCGGTGTGGGCTTCGAGTGTCTGGGGTTGTGCGAGGCGGCGCATCGACTGGCGGTGCAGTATGCATCGGAGCGCTCCAGCATGGGCAAGACCATCGATCAGCACGAGATGATCGCGGAGTTCCTCGATGACATGGACACCGAGACGCGCGCCATCCGCGCGCTCGCTGTGACCGCCGTCTACCACGAGGAGATGGCGCAAAAGATCGGGATGATGCTCGAAGCAGTCGAGGATATGCCCGAGCTCGAGCGCGCGCGCCTCGAGAAAGAGCTCGCGCGCGCCAAGCGCCTCACGCGCCGCGTCACGCCATTGCTCAAGTACCACGCCTCGGAGAAGTCGGTGGAGTTCGCCAAGCTCTGCATCCAGATCCATGGCGGCGTCGGCTACACCAAGGAGTATGGCGCCGAGAAGCTGTTGCGCGACGCCATGGTCATGCCCATCTACGAAGGCACCAGCCAGATCCAGGGGTTGATGGCGATGAAGGACACGCTCGGCGCCATCATGAAGCGCCCGCAGCAGTTTGTCCGAAAGCTCGCTGATGCGCGCTGGCGCTCGCTCTCCGAGCGCGATCCTCGCGCTCGCGCGCTCGCCAGGTTGCAGTACAACTCTCTCTCGGCGCAGCAACACCTCGTCACGCGCACCGCGCGCGATAAGTTCGATCTGGTGCGCCAGCGCCCGCTCGTGGCGTGGGTCGATGAACTTCGCCATAACTGGGACCCAAAGCGCGACTTCTCCTACGCGATGCTCCACGCCGAGCGCTTGATCCGCCTGCTCATCGATGAAGCCATCGCAGAGATCCTCTACGACCAGGCGCAACAGTTCCCCGAGCGCGAAGAGCTGTTCGACAGGTTCGTCGAGCTTGCCGAGCCTCGCAGCAGGTACAACCTCGACGTCTTGCTCAACCGCGGACAACGCCTGCTCGACAAGCTCCATGGCGGCGAAGAGAAGGACGGAGAGACCGCCGCAGCCGAGTGATTTCTCGCGCCACCCTGGGAAAACATGTCACGCACACTGCGTGACACCCGACAAAAAGCTCCCAACGCCAACGTCTCGCCCATAGCGAAAGGGGGGCGCTGTTTTGATACCCGGTTTGCTCGACTATCGACCGGGGGCAAAACAGCGCCCCCCTTTCGCTATGGCCACCGCAGCACACGAGAGACATCCCCTTTGTTTCATTCGTGTAACAGCGTCATACTTTCATTGAACCAGCAACGAGTAACCGCTAAAGGTGTGCTCGAGTTCACTTCGAGCCCACCACCCCCGGAGCCAGAGCCGTGATGAGACGCTTACCCCTCTTGTTGATTACAGCGATCGCGCTGACCTTTACCCTCTCGACAGGATGCGCCGGTTGCACCGACGAGCCCAATCAACCTCTCCAAAACAACGTCCCGACCGCCAGGATCACCGCGCCGACGAGCGCTGCACCGGGCGAAGTCTTGACGATCAGTGGCGAGGAAAGCCGAGATGCGGATGATGAGCCGCTGACCTATGCGTGGACGCTGGAGGCGCCGCAAGGATCTGAAGTCACGCTCTCGGATGCGACCGCGCCAAGCTTCGAGATCACGCCAGACGTCGAGGGCAACTACACGCTCACGCTCGAGGTCAGCGATGGCATCGCAGCGAGCGCGCCAGCGACCGCCACCATCGAGGTCAAGACAACCGCCGTCGCGGGACCTACGGCCGTCGCGCCGAGTGATGTGACGCTCCCTGTGGGGACGATGGTCACCCTCGACGGCTCCGGGTCCTCCGATCCGAATGGCGAAGCGCTCACGTTCACCTGGACGCTGCTCGATGCGCCGGACACGAGCGCCGCCGAGATCTCGGGCGAATCGAGTGATACAGCGAGCATCACGCCTGATGTTCCCGGCACCTACGAGGTCGAGCTCGAGGTCGACAACGGCACCGAGACCGACACGGACACGGTGACCATCACGGCGACCCCGCTGGCGAACGAAGCGCCGGTGGCAGACGCCGGGCCGGACCAGTCGGTCATGCTCGGCGCAGAGGTCGAGCTCGATGGCACGAGCTCGAGCGATCCCGAGGGGGCACAGCTCGCGTTTGCCTGGGAGATCACCACCGCGCCGCAAGATTCGACGGCATCCTTGCAGGATGCCTCGACCGCGAACCCCACGTTCACCCCTGATCTTGCTGGGGATTACACGCTGACGCTTGTGGTCAGTGATGGAGATCTCGACGCCAACGACACCGTCGTTATCACGGTCACCGAAGAACCAAACGAAGCGCCAGTGGCAAACGCTGGCCCGGATCAAACCGTCACCATCGGTGATACGGTCACGCTCGACGCCAGCGCATCGAGCGATCCGAATGGAGACACGCTCTCCTATACATGGAGCATCACCAGCGATCCCAGCAATGGTGCAGACAGCGTCGCGGATATGACGCTCGCGACCACGACGTTCACGCCGAGCGTGCTCGGTGACTACACCTTGCAAGTCCTGGTGATGGACCCGGACGGCGAGGTCAGCACGGACGAGGTCGTGATCACGGTATCGGATGTGCCAAACGATGCGCCGATCGCCAACGCCGGGCAGGATCAAACCGCGATGCTCGGCCAGACCGTCACGCTCGATGGGAGCGCCTCATCCGATACCGAGGATGACCTGGCGGGCACGCCGCTCACGTTCGCGTGGTCGTTTGACACCCTGCCCGCAAACAGCGCCGCCGCGCTCGCCAACGAGACGAGCGCCGCGCCATCGTTTGTGCCCGACCTTCCCGGTGATTACCTGATCCGCCTGACCGTGACCGATTCCTTTGGCGCTGTCAGCGTGGACACGGTGCGTGTCGTCGCGATGGGGACGCCGAATCAGGCTCCAGTTGCAAACGCAGGACAGGATCTCACCGCGGTCGTGAACGCGCAGGTGATGCTCGATGGCACAGGTTCGATGGACGCCGAGGACACCCCGGCGATGTTGACCTACCTCTGGAGCATCGCCGTCCAACCCGCCACCGCCAACGTGGTGCTCAGCGACAACAGCTCGCCGCAGCCAAGCTTCACGCCCGCGGTCGAGGGCACCTACACCTTCACCTTGCGCGTCACGGACACCGCTGGCGCGAGCGCGACGGATACAGTCGATGTGGTCGTCTCGAGCATCCCGAACACGTCGCCGACGGCGAACGCAGGCAGCAACCAGACCGTCTCGGTGCAGTCGGTCGTGACGCTCGATGGAACGGGCTCGAATGACGCCGAGGATGGCGCCACGCTCTCCTACTCCTGGACGATCATCAACGCTCCGGGCGGCAACATGGCCGCGCTTAGCAACGCCACGACGTCGACGCCAAGCTTTACGCCGGTCATCCCGGGAACCTACGTCGTGGAGCTCGAGGTGACGGACTCGGGGAACGCCTCGAACACGGACACCGTCAGCATCACCGCGACCAACACCGCGCCGCTCGCCAACGCGGGACAGGATCAGACGATCTCGAGCGGAAACCCCGTCCTGCTCGACGCATCTGGCTCCACGGATCTCGAGGATGATCAAGCAGGTGTCGGGCTGACCTACCAATGGACGGTGGTGCAGCAACCGATGAACCAGAACGTCAACCTGAACAACGACCAGTCCGAGCAAGCCAACTTCTTCGCGGGCGCGCAAGGCACCTACACCATCGGGTTGATGGTGACGGACTCGGCGGGCGCGACCAACATGGACACCGTGGACATCACAGTGATTCCGCCCAACACGCCACCGTCCGCGTCGGCAGGAAATGACCTCGAGGTCGCCGCTGGCGTGATCGTCTCGCTCGATGGCACGGGCTCGGCCGACACCGAGGATGACGCCGCGAACACGCCGTTGGTGTATCAATGGACGCTCGTGCAATCGCCGATCGGCTCCAACGCGATGCTCGATGATACAGGCATCGCCGAGCCAAGCTTCACGCCAGATCTCGCTGGCATTTACGAGTTCGACCTGACCGTGCGCGACTCGCAGAACTTCCAGTCGACAGACACCGTGCGCATCACCGCCTACGATGTCTCAGGAAAGTGCCTCGTGATCTCGGAGTATGTCGAGGGATCGGGGTCGAACAAGGGGCTCGAGCTGCAAAACCGTTGCTCGCAACCGATCGACCTCGAGCCCTACAAGATCTGCATCGCCAATAACGCCAACACCAACTGCACCAACATCTTTGATCCAGCGGGTGTCCTGGCCGCCGAGCAAGTCTTCACGCTGTGTAACAGCGGCCTGTCGGCGACCTTGCCAGCGCAGGCGACCTGCAACATTTTGAACGCATCAGTCAACTTCAACGGCGATGACCGCTTGCTCGTGTTCGTCGACCAGGATGACAACGGCCTCTTCACTGGCGGCCTGGATACACCTATCGATGCCTTCGGCGAGTTCGCGCAGCAGCCGCTGACGACCATCTGGGAGAATGTGACCTACAGGCGCTGTGATGACACGCCATACCTCGGGCAAGGTCCATTCGATGAGGCGCTCTACGAGCGCGTCGAGCAGATCGACGACTTCAGCACCTTCGGCCTCCCTCCCACGAGCTGCAATACGGCACCAGTCGCGGACGCGGGCATGGATCAGGCAGCAAACACGGGCGACCTCGTGACGCTCGATGGGAGCGGCTCGACGGACGCCGAGGATGACATCGCAGGCACGCCGCTGACCTATGCGTGGAGCATCATCAGCGCGCCAGGCGGCTCGACTGCGATGTTGAACAACGCGGACACGAGCGCGCCGAGCATCACGCCAGATCTCGATGGAACCTACGAGATCGGCCTGACGGTCACAGACTCCGCAGGCGCGACGCATGACGACGCCGTGATCATCACGGTCACGCCTCGCCCCGTCGATCCATTGATGGACCTCTACATCTCGGAGTACCTCGAGGGTTCGAGCTTCAACAAGGCGATCGAGATCTACAACGACAACCCGACCGGAGCGATCGACCTCTCGACGGTTTACATCTGCATCGTGAGCAACGCGGACACGACCTGCTCCTCGACGACGACGCTCTCGGGGATGCTCGCGCCAAAGGATGTGTACGTCGTGTGCAACGCGAACTTCTCCACGATCGAGTCCGGGCGCTGCGATATGATGTCATCGAATATCTCGCACAATGGCGACGATCGCGTCCTGATTTATGTGGATGATGACGGCGTGGCAGGCGTGAGCGCTGGCGACTCGGTGGCGGACGCGTTCGGTGACGCCGCGACGCGCCCAGGCTCGACCATCTGGTCGAATAAAACGCTGCTTCGCGCGAACTTCTCGCGCCACATCGATCCGGCGGACAACCCCAACGGCGACCCCTTCGATTACACGGTGTATTACAGCGAGGAGCCAAACGACACGTTCTGCTACCTCGGCTTCGCGCCTGGCAACGACGATTGCCCCTGAGCCCTCGAAACCGAGCGTTGTTCAGAGCCCCCACGCGCTGTATCTTGCCCTCACGACAAGACAGCATGTGGGGGCTCTTTTTTTTGCAAAAAAGAGCCCCTCGATGGATAGCCCAGGATGACATGAGGCGCACCGAGCGCACAGGAGAGACCGATGGCAAGAGATCGAGACGATGAATTTCTGATGACTGCGCTCGAGGAGAGTCAACAACGCGTCGCCGCGCTCGACATCAGCGACGGCACGCGCCCCTGGGTAGAGACCGCCAATGATTTACTGCTGTCCGCGTCACAAGCATTCAAGGAGCTCGTCGAGCGCGAGGATCTCGAGGAGCTCGAAGCGCGCCAGGCGCTCCAGGTGATGCGCGAGGCAAAGCGCACGCTCGACAGATCCTTCCACGATGTGCTCGCCAACCTCGACATCATCCTCGGCAAGTCGCGCCTCTCTCATGATCCAAACCGCGAGCAACAGACCGCGCTCGCGCACTTCATCTCGCGCTTTCACCAGGGAGAGTTCGAGAGCTTGCGCACCCGCGCCGCGGTCAAGACAGCAGATGAAGCGCTCGGTTTTTTGCAAGAGTACGAGCCAAGCTCCCCGGCAGCGTCAGCTCTCGAAGCCGCCATCGACACGCTCGAAGCCGCGCGTGAAGCAGCAGGCGATGAAGGCGCAGAAGCGGTCGAGGCGTATGGAGAGCTCGTCGAAGGACGCAGCGTCGCGCGCGTTTGCTACCTGACGGCGCGCGATCTTGTCAGCGCATCCCTGCGCTTTGAAGCGAGGCACGAGGAGCTCGACACGATCATCCCGCCCATTTCGGACATCCTCAAGGTCGGGTTCAACTGACCGATGCAGTCATCGCGGCGCATCCTCGAGGATGCGCTCGACGCGGACCTTGCCGCGCTTGAAGAACGGCGAGCTCCTGAGCACCGCGGCGCCGTGCGCGCTGAGCGTGGACCAACTCACATCGAGCACGCGGAGGCGGCTCGCGCGCTCCTGGCGCGCGATTCGCCTCGCGGCGGCGTCATCGAGGTTTGTCCCACCAAGGCCAAGCTCGCGCAGCCCCGGCAACCCATCGATCAACGCCGCGGCGCCCTCCCCCGAGATCCAGTTATCCCCCAGGTCGAGCACCTCCAACTCCGTGAGGTTCTCACTCCTCGCCAGCGCGTGAGCGCCACGGTCCGTCATACGCACTCGCCGCAAGTTCAACCGCCTCACCGAGCGCATCCACGGCTTGCTGGCGAGCGCCTCGATAAACGCATCTCCGAAGGGGTTGGAGTCGAGATCGAGCGCGTTGACCACCCAACCAAGCTCGTCGGGGAGTTCGACGCTGCCATAGATGGCGCAGTGATGGAGCTCGAGCCGCTCCAACCTCTCCAACCTCGCGGACGAGAGCATGTGCGCGATCCCCGCGTCAGTGAGCGGGTTAAACGAGAGCGAGAGGTGGCGCAGCTGCGGGATAAACGGCGCCTCGGAGAGCGCGCGAACCGCCGCGACATCGAGCGCATTGACAGACAACTCCAGGCTCTCCAACGCGCCAAGTCCCTGACACCGCGCGAGCGCGCTCGCGCCAGCTTCGGCGATCTGGTTGCCCGTCAGGTCGAGGCGTCGCATCGCCAACGGCGCCTCGTGTTCGGCCATCGCCTCGAGCGTGCGCGCGGCCACGCCCGTGTTTGCCAAACCCAACCGAATCCATTGCTCGAAGTGAGGAGAGCGCACCAATGACTCACCGCCAAACTCATCGACGGTGTTTCCAGTGAGATCGAGCTCGACAAGGGATGGCGCCGTGGCGAGCGCCTCGCAGCTTCGCGGGCCGAGGTTGTTGTTCGCGAGGTCGAGGATCTCGAGCGAGCCGTGCAATGCAGAGCTCGCGAGAATCTGCATCCCCTCATCGCCGATCTCGTTCTTTGCCAGCGAGAGCTCGCGCAGCCGCGAGAAGTGAGGCGCGCTCGCGAGCACCTCCATCCCCTCATCCCCGAGCGCGTTGCTCGAGAGCGACAGCGCGCGCAAGCTGCGCCAGTCCGTGCGCGTCGCCAACGGCGCGATCGCCTTGGCGTCGAGCCCATTGCCATCGAGCGTCAGACGCTCGATGGCCGTGAGTGATTCCGCGCGCTGGAGCGCGTGCATCGACCAGACGCTCAAGCCATTGTACGAGAGGTCGAGTGATTTCAAGCTGCCGAGCTTTGCCGAGCGCGCGAGCATCCAGATGGGGAGGTTGCGCATGTAACAGCGAGGCATCTCGAGGACGGTCGCCTCATCGAGCCAGTCAGATTGCGTCATGCCACGCACGAGCGCGCGCGCGTCATCACGGTGAGGAAGCTCCGGCGCCACGAACGCGCGCGCGAGCTCGAACCGCCACTCACCGCCATCGAGGCCGACCTCGTCCTTTTGCTCGCACCAGGACTCGAACCAGTCGAGCGGTACCTGGCGCAAACGATCAGGCCACGCGCCAAGGTGACCCGCAGCGTAAGGGAGCGCGACGCGCTCGAAATCACTGGGGTCCTCTTCTTGCCACTCTTCGAGGAGCTCGATCAACTCCGCCCACACCTGCGCGCTCGGCCCGCGCTGGAGCAAGCTGCGCAGATCGCCAAAGCGCGCGTCGCGGGAGTGATTTCGAGAAACAGGTGACAATAAAACCTCACGGGTCAATGACGGTCATGTTAGGGGCTCGAGGGAGGAGCTTCAAGAGGTTGCCAAACGAAGCCCAGAGGGTAGGATGCGCGAGCAATAAATTCGATCCTCCGACGCCCTCCTTTTCACAAGGTCTCTCATGTCAGACTCGCTGCTCGATCAGGAACGCCTCGTCTCACTCGGACGCTCGACCAACCTCTCGCTCTCGTCGACCGAAGACCATGTCGTGGTCTCGGTGCAACGCCTCGATGAAAAGAGCAAGAGCAGTTACATCAGCGATCTCTGGCGCGTCCCGCTCGATGGCTCCGATCCGCGTCGGTTGACGTGGGGAAAGCACAACGACGTCTCGCCAACACACCTCTCGGATGGCTCGCTGCTCTTCTTGAGCAACCGCCCCACATCCGAAACACCGGATGAAGGCGCGGAGCAACGGATGCAGCTCTTCAAGCTCCCGGCCACAGGAGGAGAGCCCGTGCCATTAACCGACGAGCCGCTCGGCGTCTCCTCGTATATGGCGAGCGAGGATGGAGAGACGATCGTGTTGATCGTCAACCGCCTGCCAGGGGTCGAGGAGGAGAAGCAACGAGAGGAGAGCACCGATCGTGGCAAGCATGGCCCCTCCTCCAGGGTTTATACAAGGATGCCGATCCGCTACTGGGACCACTGGCTCCCCAGCGCTGCTCCTCAGGTCGCCGTCTGGCGCGATGGCGAGGTCGAGCTGCTCACTGATTTCGCCGATCGCACCTACCGCAACGCGAGCCCGGTGATCGACCTCGCGGGAAGCAAGATCGCGATCAGCAACATGGATCGCGTCGCCAGCGACCGCATGCACGATGGGCGACTCGAGCTCTTTGACCTCGAGTCAAAGAGCTCGCGCGTCATCGACCTCGGCGCCAGAAAATCACTCGTTCCGCTGATGTTTACACCCGATGGCGCATACTTGCTCGGGCTCACATGGGAGCGGGTCGATGGAGCACACTCACCGGCGCAGCTGGTCGAGGTCGACCTCTCGGATGACTCTCTGCGCAGGATCACGACAGATATCGAGATCGAACCCCAAATCCATGCGTGCAGCCGCGACGGGAAGTCGATCTATGCGACGGCGGACTATCAAGGCGCGACGCCTATCTTCAGCATCGACCGCGCCAGCGGCGCGGTCACGCGCGTGACCAGCGAGGAGGCTGGAGGCACGCACTGGGATGTGGCGCTGACCTCGGACGGGAGCGCGCTCGTGGGATTGAGGAGCGCGCTCCTCGAGCCGCCCAACCCCTTCTCGCTCACGCTCGACGCGGATGGACGCCCCACCCCTCTTGCAGACCTGAGCGGTTGGGAGCGCGAGAATCTCGACGCGCAGGTCGAGGTCACCTCGCACGCGGTGACCTCGACGGATGGAAAGCCCTGCCAGTACTACGTGGTCAAGCCAAAGGACGCGGGAGATGAACCGTTGCCTGTGGTCATCTGGGTCCATGGCGGCCCGATCGGCCAGTGGGGGGATGTCTGGCACTGGCGCTGGAACAGCCTCGTGGGCACCTCGCGCGGCTACATCATGGTGCTCCCGAACCCACGCGGCTCGACAGGCTTCGGGCATGACTGGGTGCAGGGAATCTGGGGGGATGTCTGGGGCGGCCAGTGCTACGAGGATCTGATGTGCGTGGCGGACGAGGTCGCCGCGAGAGATGACGTGGCAGGAGACAACATCTCGGTGATGGGAGGTTCCTTCGGGGGATACATGACCAACTGGATCGGCACCCAGGAGGATCGCTTCCGCTGCCTGATCACGCACGCGGGCCTCTACAACCTGCAATCGTTCCACGCGATCACGGACTTCCCCGCCTACTGGTCCTTTATGCTGGGCCAGAACCCCTACATCGACAACGAGGCGTTCACCCGCTACTCGCCACACCGCCACGTGCAAAACTGGAAGAGCCCCACGCTGATCATTCATGGCCAGCGCGACTACCGCGTGCCAGTCGGCGAGGCGATGGCGTTGTTCGATGCGTTGCAATACCATGGGGTGGAGAGCGAGTTTTTGCTCTACCCGGATGAGAATCACTGGATTCTCAAGCCTCGCAATATCAAGACCTGGTACCACGAGGTCTTCCGCTTTATCGATCATCACGCGGGGAAGAGCGGCGAGGCGTGAGGCCGAGACGCGGCGGACTCGTGATGGGGGGACGATGCAGGGAGCGAAGGACGGGAGGAGATCGTGAGCGAGAACACGAGGTTTGGAGAGATTCGTAGCCTCCTCCATGGGGAGGGAACCGCGAGCACCTGGGCTGCGTTATGCGCGCTGGTCGATCTTTGCGACCAGAACGAACTCACCGACCGCATCATCCCTTATATCAAGGCGCACCTTGACCGATGGCCAGTCGAGCTACGCATCGCGCCGAGGCGTTGGAGCGAGAGGCTCGAGCACAACCTCCCGATCGAGCGCCTGTCACTGGCGAGCGAGCTCGTGCTCTACGCGAGCCGAAGTACGCTGCGCGCCGTAAACAACGACGAGAACCACGCACAGCACCCGCAGCTCGAAGGGCTTCTCGCGCGAGGTGCGCACCTGCGCCCCAAACGACTCGGCATCCACGGCAGACTGAGCGAGCAGCACATCAAAGCGCTGGGCAGCGCGCGCGAGCTGCTGGCAGGTTTGGAGATGCTGCACATCGAGAAATCACAGCTCGGCGATGGGGTGATCGACTGGCTCGTCGGGCAAGCCGCGACAACCAACCTGGAGGAGTTGCACCTGCCTCATAACCGCCTGGGGAGAGCGGGATTGGGGTTGTTGTGTGAATCGTCAGGGCTGCCAAAGCTTCACACGCTCAGGCTCGACCACAACAACCCTGGCCCGCTGATCGCCGAGGGGTTGCTGCGCGCACCATGGGCAGGACAGCTCGAGCACTTTGGCATCGGCGGCGCACCACTGGACGCGCGCGGCGGAGAGCTCGGGTGGGAGAGCGTGGTGCTGCTGGCCGAGGCGCGCTTTTTCCACAAGATGCGCTCGATCGCGCTCTCGGGGAATCAACTCGGGCACGCGAGCGGTGGTCCAGGCGTGCTCTTTCCGAGGGCCGAGGAGCTCGACCTGAGCTTTAACCACCTCTCCGATGATGGCCTCGCCAGAATCCTGGATGGGTGTGATACGGAGAAGCTCATCAAGCTCCACCTCTCGATCAACCGCCTGACATCGGTCGCAGTCGATGCGATCACGCGCGAGGAAGGGCCGCACCTGAAGCAGCTCGACCTGTTTGGCAACGCGATCACGAGCGAGGGGTTGAGGCGACTGCTCGAGTCCCCCACGATGCGTGACCTCGAGGTGCTCAACCTCGGCTCGACGCAGGGAGAGGCGGGGTTCTTGACGGAGGTACGCGAGTGGTCGACCTCCTCGCTCGAGGAGCTCTCGTTCCAGGGGACCGCCTTCGATGACAACGACGCTTACATTTTGAGCCGAGCGGAACCACTGGCGCGTATGCGGGTGTTGGACTTGAGCTCGACGCAGATCCACGCGCGCGGCGTGCGCGCGCTGGCGACGAGCCCCTCGATGAACGCGCTCGAGCGCATAATCCTGAACTACTCGCGCGTTGGCGATGAAGGGATCATCGCGCTCGCGGCGCGCGAGCAGCCCTCGCTCAGGCGGCTCGATTTGAGGGCGTGCGGGATCAGCGTTCAGGGGGCGCGAGCGCTGGCGAGCGCGCCCTGGCTTGGCCAGCTCGAGAGCCTGGATCTCTCGAACAACCCGCTGAGCGAGGAAGGGAGGCGGCTGCTGTACGAGGCCGAGGAGCTCCCGCTGCATTTGCGCATCAAGTACAAGCCGCTCGAGCCCTGAGAAGCGCGGCCGCGCGAACAAGACAAAACCAATGGGGGATACTCCCGAGGGAGAACATGCCGAATTTGTGCCAACTTGCGAGGCACTCTTGACGCACTGCGTCATTTTGTGGAGAGTGAAGACGCACCACATGACGCGCTGCGTCATTTCAATATCGCCACTCTCCCCAGGAAGCAGAGCAAGCCATGAAGTTTGTCCGAATCGATGCAAGCCGACTCGCGCTCGCGCTCGCACTCACCGTGCTCATCGCGCTCTTCCCACAGGCCGCGCTCGCGGCGAGCGGGGATGGCGTGGCCAAAAGCGACACCGAGATCCTCTTTGTGGTTCACAACGCGTGGATGCTGTTCGCGACCTCGCTCGTGTTCCTGATGCACCTCGGCTTCGCGGTGCTCGAGTCCGGGCTCACGCGCGCCAAGAATACCGTCAACATCCTGGTCAAGAACGTCTCGATCGTGGCGATCGGGATCTTAACCTACGCCGCCGTCGGGTTTAACTTGATGTACCCCGGCGAGGCGTACAAGGGCGCGTTCTTTGGCTTCTCTGGCTTCTGGATCGGGACGGACGCGGCGGGGCTGACCGCCGCATATAACCCTGGCTACACCTACTGGACGGACTTTATCTTCCAGGCGATGTTCGCCGCGACGGCCGCGACGATCGTCTCGGGCGCGGTGGCCGAGCGCATCAAGCTGCACAGCTTCCTGCTGTTCTCGACCATCTACGTGGCCCTCTGCTACCCCATCGTGGGGATGTGGCACTGGGGCGGAGGATGGCTCAACGCGCAGGGGTTCCATGACTTCGCGGGATCGACGATCGTGCACTCGGTGGGCGGCTGGGCCGCGCTGGCAGGCGTGATCATGTTGGGCGCACGTCATGGCAAATACGTCGGCGATCAGATCCGCCCGATCATGGGGCACAACTTACCGCTGGCGGCGCTGGGTGCCTTCCTCCTCTGGTTTGGCTGGTTTGGCTTTAACGGCGGCTCGGTGCTCTCGGCCGAACCCGGCGCCATCTCGCTCGTGTTTGTCACCACGACGCTGGGCGCATCCTCTGGCGTGATCGGCGCGCTGGCGACCTCGTGGTCCATTCAGAAGAGGCCCGACCTCTCGATGATCTTGAACGGCGCGCTGGCAGGTCTTGTCGGCGTGACGGCAGGCGCGGACCTCTTCTCGCCGCTCTACGCCTGCGTCGCGGGCCTGATCGCTGGCGTGGTGGTCGTACTGTCAGTGATCGCGATCGACCGCTTGAAGCTCGATGATCCTGTGGGCGCGATATCCGTGCACCTCATCTGTGGCATCTGGGGAACGCTCGCTGTCGGGCTATTTGTCCCCGAGAAATCCTTCATCACGCAGCTGATGGGCGTGGCGCTGACGATGGTGTTCTGCTTGCCCACGAGCCTGTTGATCTTCTTCCTTATCAAGAAGACGATCGGGTTGCGCGTCAGCCGCGAAGAAGAGCTCGTCGGCCTCGACGTGAGCGAACATGGCCAGGAGGCTTACGCGGGCTTCCAGATCTTTACCACGCATTGATTTTAACGAGAGGAGCAACCCGTGAAACTCGTGATCGCCTATATCCAGCCCGAGCGGCTCAACGACGTCAAGAATGCGCTCCACAAGCGTGATATCACTCGCATGAGCGTGACCAATGCGCTCGGTTGTGGCTCACAGCTTGGCTACCAGGAGTCCTACCGGGGCGCCGAGACCGAGATCAACCTCCTCAAAAAGGTGCGCCTCGAAATCGCGGTCAACGACGACTTCGTGCGCCCCACCATCGACGCCATCATCGAGGGCGCTCGCACCGAGAGCATCGGCGATGGCAAGATCTTCATCCTCCCCATCGAGGAGTGCATTCGTATCCGCACGCTCGAGGAAGGAGAAGGCGCGATCGGCGGTTAAATCCGCGCTGCCCCGACGATGCCTGGCAGCATGATCGCAGCGAACCGATCTTGCTCTCCGTGATCCCGGAATCACTGCACCGGCCTCACGGAGAGCAAGATACGGCTTCTTTCGCCCTACCCTGGCGCCCCGCCAAAGAAGCCTGACACTTTGTTCAGCACAAACTTGACGCAGCATGCGTTTCCATGGATACAGAGGGGACCTCGCGCAGTTCGCGCAAGTCACTTACCCATTCCATGGAGGACCCCAATGCCCAAACACCACCTGAGCTGTCACTGTGGCGCCGTGAGCTTCGACGTGGACGTCGAGCTCAAGGGCCTCGGCGTCTGCAACTGTTCGATGTGCGGTCGAGCAGGGATGCTGATGTTGTTTGTCCCGCGAGATGCGGTCGAGAATCTGACGGGAGAGGACAACCTGACCGACTACCAGTTTGGCCAGAAGCGTCTACATCACCCCTTCTGCTCGACCTGCGGCGTGCGCACGATCGGCTGGGGCAAGGACTCCAAGGGGAATGACAGCTGCGTGATCAACGCGCGCTGCATCGAGGGGATCGACGTCCACACACTCGAAATCGAGCACAGGTTCGATGGCAAGAGCCTCTGAAGCTCACGCGCTATTCCCTGAACAGCGCCACATCCCTGTTAAGATCGACGAGGTCCTCCCAGAGCGCACGCCGCACCTCGCGGTTGGGATCGCTCACGAGGACCTCGTGGCGTTCTTGCGCGAGCAAAAACAAAAAAATCCTCGCGACGAGCTCCTGCCACGCGATGCTCTCCCCATCCGCGATCGTGTGACCATACGCATACCGCGCAGACGACAATCGCCCAGCGCTCTCGCCGTTGCACACCAACCACCAGATCTCGCCCGAGATGCTCCGGCTCGTGACCCCCACGAGCGGGAGCAAGCCAGACGGCAACTTCTCTTCATCGCGCTGCATCCATCTCAACGGCTCGACCGGAGCAGGTTTGGCCGCCCTGTCGATCACCCTCGAGATGGTAGATGGGAGCAACCCCTCCAGGCCCATGCTCACCGCGTCGAGCCCAAAGAGGAACGAGCGCTCCTCTCCAAACGAGGCGGCCCACCCACGCATGGAGTAGCGCTCGAGTTCGAGCAAAAGGGTCCTCAAACCTTCATCTTTGATCAACGCGAAGATGTGTTCGCGGGATGGTGCGTTGTGGTCATCCGACATGGGAGAAACGATCGATGCCTCTTGCAAGAGCACGAGGCTCTCGATGCAAAGCCACACCATCTGCTCGCTCCCCTGAAAGTGCCGTACGGCGTAGTCGAAAGCCACGATGGCGTTTGGCTCTGACATCTCGTGCAGACAACGCGCGGCTGCGGTGAAGTCCTTGTCGTGGCACGCCGATCGAAAGTCTCCGAATTGCTCTCCATCGCTCACAAGCCACGCTCCTGCCTTAACCTGGCGAACTCCTCGCCAAGCTCTGGCAATCCCGCCAAAAGGTAGGCACGCTGCGCCTTATCGAGCCGCTCGTTCAACCCGCGATAAGACACCTCGAGCCGCTCCGCGTACAACGCGTCGGTCTCCTGTTCTCCCCGTTTTGCGAGCCGCTCCTTGAACATCTCCACGAACGCGATCTCGTCTTCGGGCGCGCGCGGGTACGTCCGAAACAACTCCCAATCCTCGGCATCGATCCAGGTGGACCACATCTTGAACCCGACCTCGGCGGCGAGCTCGGGTTGGGTGGATTGCAGCAGGCGCATATGACCTGCCATGCGCGCAGGGGCCTTGAACCTGCAACACAACGTGTTCAGGTCAAACACCTGCAAACGCGTCAGCTCGCCGTCTGCGAGCCTGTGTTCGAGCACCTCGATTTGTCGCTCGAGGTATTCGAGCGCGGGAGGGTATAGCTTACTCAATTCCTCGAAACGACTGAGCATAAAGCTCGAGCGCACACCCACCATCGAGAGCCGATAATCGAGCGAATGCTCCCACATCCACGCGAAGTCACGAAAGATGTCCTCGAGGACATCTGCTGCCTCCTCGTAAACATCAGCGCCAGCCCGACGCCTCTCCTGGACACGAAACAAGTTCGACTTCGCGCGCTCGTATGTCGCGAGCACATCGGGCGTACCATCGGAACCGAGGACAGGCATCATCACCTCATTTGGCAGGTCACAGCGGAGTTGGATTTATCGATTTTTGTAGCGAATACGTTGAGGAGGATCGGGCAACCCTAGCAAGGCAAAGCAGAAATTCCCCTCGGGCCACCAGATGTATGGGTGCAAGGATGACTGATATTTATAATTGGACACCAACGACCTGCATATGACCAACGGACGGAGGATGGCCGTTCCCGAGACCTCGATCTGCTCGCCCGATCGCTCACCCATAACCATATCGAGCACGCTCTTTGGCGGCGTGGATACGAACACCAGGTCGAAGGTGATTTCATAGGTGTAGGGTTTGATGGCCGAAACAAGCCTGATATCGAACGTCCCCGAGACCGGCTCGAACGCACGCCCCTTACGGGTAAACTCGAGTTCGAAAAAATCACCGAACGGACCGGGCGGGGCAACCCTTGGCATCGTCGCGAGATCTCGCGCTCCTACCACAGCCCGATCGCATCGCTCGCCAAAGGAGAGGTTCAGTCGATCGTCCCCTTGCTCGAGATCGAAGCTCGCCATGGTAACCCTCAACAAGGGACCACACGCGTTGCTCGGGTTAGGCGTGGTCTGCTCCTGCTGACTCGGTGGGCTGCGCTTGCCATGGACGGACGCGCCGTCAGGTAGTTCCCATATCTCGACGTTCGCCTTCGTCGCGATCCACACCTGGCCCTTCTGCGCGCTGGCAGGCATGGCTACCGTCGATAGCAAGAGAACGGGAATCAAGTGTCGCAAACGCATGGCAGATCTCGCGAGGCAACTGGAGAAACAAGACTGCCATCATCGCACACAATCTCGACAACGCAACTCTCGAAGCTACCCCACATAATAAACTACCCCCGAGCAAGTAGCGGGCCTGCCAAGCGCACCCCTCAACGGGATTGCAATGACTCAGGGCAAGTTTGGCAAACGTCGCTCACGTCTGATCGATAGCAATACTCCCAGCCAGTCAGGGTTTCGGAGTAATCCGCGTTCGCGTAGATCACCTCGTACCCATCTTCATCTTCTCGTACATAGAGCGTGAAGGCGTTCCCGATAACAAAGTTCCCCGATCCCGAGACATACGCATAGCACAGCATCGAAGCGTTCGGTGACGGGTCTTCGAGTTGGCATGCTTCATCCACGATCCTGCCGTGGTACCCGAGCATCCCGAGATCACATCCCATCTGCTCGCATCCCTCCAACGAATCGGAGACCCCACAGAATTCGATGCGAACATCCTCCCGTCCGGTTTGATTGTTGTTATTTACCTGAGCCGTCGTACCTGAAACATCCTCATCGCTGCCGCCTCCGACACATCCTGTACTGACAGATACGACGCATCCGAGAACACACGCGAGGATGGTGAAGCGACACCTCGAGCGACGCCTCACACCACAAACGCAAAGGAAGAACCCCAGCAACGGTATCCCCACAGGCGATGGCAGCGGTGACGACGCCTGTGCGCAACTCGCGCCGCCATCCTCACCATTCTCACCATCCCCATCCCTGGACAGCCCCATGTCATCGTCATCCTCCTCATCTTGCGGAGGAACAAAGGTCATGTCTTCCGGCACAGCGCCCATATCATCGGCGAGGCTTGCTCCCATATTCTCTTCAAAAATGTCGCAATACTCCTGGCTCACGCGCTCCTCGCCGTCCCGACCAAATGCGACAATGCGATGGCAACCGGGCGACTCGACGGGCTCGAGGATCGGAGAGCAGGTCGCGGGCCAGATGAAAACCGAACGCACCCAATCATCACCATCCTTTCTCTCCAAGGTGTACGCCACGGCGTTGCCTTTGATTTCGAGGCTTCGAGGATCTGGTTGATAATGATCGGGGCAAAAGGCATGCGCGTAGATTGTGGCGCATGGCGTCTCGGTTCGAACCCAGGGTTCGACGCCCACCAGAACCGGCTCTGCAAGTGTCGTAACCTGCGGCATCGAGACGACCGTGATTGTTTGCTCGTAAGTGTCTTCGGCAAACTCGGTCAGCAGGTGAATCCGCAAGCCATACGTCCCAGGTCCGATGCGCTCGGGGAGTCGATACACCGAATATTGAGCGAAGTAACTTGCTCTGGTTCTCACCGCGGAGAGCTTCTCTCCATCCAGTTCCAGGGTTAGCTCTTCCCGCTGCGCTGGCGTATGCGCGACCGTGATGGTTTGGCCCACGCCCACCACACCTTCCATGTCGGTCGAGACCCAAACGACAGATGAATCGCCCAACTCACAGGCAGCTTCGGCATGCCGTGTGTTGCACAAAATTGCTGTGGAGGCCGCGATCATAAAAAAGAGGAGATGGATGCGCATAAGTGCCCTCGGAGCTGAATGAAATATCGAAACGCGTAAATGAACGCAGCCCTGCACATATAAAGAGCAGCGTTCACATCCCATGATCGCAGACAATCTCGACAACGCAACTCTCGAAGTTACACATTCACATCTACTCCGGTTGCCCACGATCCTGGGATAGCAGCGTCTCGGGGTGCTCCTTCGACAACGCCGAGTAATAGGCGCGCACATCGGCGTGAAGCCGGGGCGCATCAGCGAGCGCACGCGCCGCTTCGATCGAGAGAGTAGATTGGCCAAAGGAGAGCGCCTTCAGGTTTGGCCAGCTCGATGATGTCGCGACACGGTTGGCGACCTGTTCATCGATGTGCGTGTGCAACACCGAGAGCGTCTCGAGCGTTTCGCCAAACACACCCTGGCCAAGGATTTCAGGCCACCCCGAGAAGGAAAGATGGGAGAGCTTCAACTCGCGCAGGTTCTCGAAGGGCACCTGCGCGAGCGCCACCAACGCTTCTTCACGAAATCCATTGCAGCAAAAGATCACGAGCTTCGAGAGCACATCGAGCGCACCAGACGCGCACAAGCTCTCGAAGCTCTCTCCCTTCAAGGTGCAACGCTCCAGCTCGAGCGAGGTCAATGCTGTGGTCTGTATCCAGGCCGCGAGCCTGCGCGCTTGCCCCTCGTCCAGGCTGAACGAGGCATAGCCCAGGTGCCCGAGGAATGGGCAATCGGGCGCATGTTCGAGGAGTTGTCGCCCGAGCGATCCTCGAAGCAGACGCAAACCACCGAGGCGCCCCCACCACGAGGCAGGTCGCGCAACAGCAGCATCCCAGGTGGCCTCGTCGAGGTGAACGGCGAAAAGCGAGAAGGGCAAGAGTTCGTGGTGTTCGTCGGCCTCGCGGAGGTTGAACGGGCCGAAAATATGAAGATCCCAATGGCGAGAAAACGACGCCATGTAAGGAATCCACTGGTCTGCATAAATGGTCGGCGAGCGTCGGTGTACGTGATTCGCCATCCCGGCAATGCTTGTGTACTGCTTCTGGGTCAGGCGCTCTTTATTGAGCAAGCTGCGAAGCTCTCGAAAGGCGCCATCCATCAGAAGCATCCTCGGATCACGGGCGCAGAACGCCACGCGAACAACTCAGGAAGAGCACTCGATGCAGCCACAGGAGAAGGGCAACGTCAGGTTCCAGGGCACCGCCAGTGAGAAAGAACCGAGCGGCATCACGTCCAGACCTGGGAGCGTGAAGAGCCGAGGTTCGATGCCGGGCAAGAACTCGTACTGGATCTCGACGACGGCGTCCGAGGGCCGCGCCATCGACTCGTCGAGCAAGAAGGTCAGCTTCGAGCAGACGTATGGGCCAAACTCCCACTGCCCGATAAACGGAAGCTCGAAGATCTCGCGGATCGGCGCGAAGTTGGCGAAATCATCTGGAGGCGCCGCCACGCCATACGGGGTAAACTCCCCACGCAGCAATGGCTTGTCGAGCAACAGGCTGTGCACGTCATATTCGTTGCCACCGTGAATCCTGGCGAGCTCCTTGGGGTACGCGTAGAAATGCCCCAGGATCGTCGGGAAGAGCTTGTCCAGAAACATGCGCGGCATGTACGCGAACGGGCCTCGGTACGTGTAGGCGTCGGGGTCTTTCCACTGCACGAACGGGATGGCAAAGATAAACTCGTGGTAGTTCATCCCGCCAAAGGGGATAAAGTTCGGTCGCACATGCGAGTGGCGCCCGAACAAGAGCGTGATGGGGTGCTGCCCTGGGCCGGAGAGCGACTGCGGCGCGCGCTCGAGTTCGTCAGGTAACAAGCCATCGATCACGTGGTTATCATAGAGGACGTTGACCACGTGGGTGTTGTAAAAGCCGACGGCGTAGGCAGGATATTGAGGATAAACCGGATCACAGGGCGTCGTCATCGTGGACTCACCAATGGCATGAGTGGGGAAACGCTTCATCCAAGTGTATCTCTCGAACCTCTGCTTTGGCAAAAGAAACCCCCACCGCGTCAAGAAGCCACACCTCTTCCCCCCTCCCCTTCCATTGCTTGTCACGTCCTCGGTACCATACTTTGAATAAGCCCGGCGCGAACGCGCTCCACTGACAATCACCCCTCGACCACTCCGAGCACATGAGCGCGAATCCGATCAGCCAACCAAAGGGGACCTATCAGCTAAGCTTCGGGGCTCTGCTCAGGATGCGCTGGATCGCCATCACCGGGCAGGTCGTGGTGATTTATGGCGCGTGGCTGCTTATCGAATTGCCGCTGCTGCTAGGGCCGCTGACCGCCATGTTGGGGCTGATCGCCATGAGCAATATCCTGCTCTGGCTCTGGAGTCAGCGCGAGGGAGGCGTCGACTCGGAATGGAGCCTCGGCGCCGTACTCGGACTCGACGTGATGTTGCTCACAGCCTTGCTCGCCCTGAGCGGCGGCGCATCGAACCCCTTCTCGGTGCTCTACCTGATGCACATCGCGCTCGCGAGCGTGACCGTGGGTGAGCGTTGGTCCTGGGGTCTCGTCAGCCTCTCGATGGCTGCATACGGCATGCTCTTTCTTATCGGAGAGCCTCAGCCACCAGCGCACACCACAGGCATGACCTCGCTGCTCGACCTGCACCTCAAGGGGATGTGGTTTGCCATGGGGTTGACCAGCATCTCCATCGTCGCCTTCGTACAACGCATCCGCAGGCAACTCTACGAACGGGACCGCCAGATCAGCCAGCTCGCGGACATTCGCTCGAAGCAAGAGCGGCTCGCCGGGCTCGCCACGCTCTCTGCGGGCGCCGCGCACGAGCTCTCGACGCCGCTTTCGACCATCGCGCTCGTCGCCCGAGAGCTCGAGCGCGACATCGAACGCAAGGCCCCCGAACAGGGCGCCATGATCGAAGACGCGCAACTTATCCGCAGCCAGGTCGATCGATGCCAACGCATCCTGCAATCGATGGCGGCTGATGCTGGCGAGGCGATGGGTGAGTTGCCAGAAGGAGTGCGCATCCGAGACCTCTTCGAGGAAGCGCTCGACGAGCTGATGCGCCCTGACGGCGTGCGTATCACCGCGAGCGAAGAAGCGCTCGAGACCTATGCATTGCTCGGACCGAGGGCGATGTCGCTGGCGATGCAAGGGATCATTCGCAACGCGCGCGAGGCCGCCATGGAGCGCGGACTCGCTGTGGACGTCGCCCTCGGCGCAGTGCTCGAAAAGGACCGCGTCATCCTCAAAATCATCGACCAGAGCGGTGGGATGAGCGAGGAGGTCGCGCGCCGAGCGCGCGAGCCATTCTTCTCGACCAAACCCACAGGTCGAGGGATGGGCATCGGGCTGTTTTTGGCGGGCTCGCTGTGCGAACGCCTCGATGGAGAGCTCACCATCGCTACAACCGAGGGCGAGGGAACCACCGTCTCGCTCACGCTCCCGATCGCGCCCTCCCCGCCCACCACAAGTGATTCAGAAGAAACAGAAGATCACCTGCAACCTGACTCTGACATGGAGAAAGCCTCATGACCGAGCAAGCGACCAAGATGCTGATCGTCGACGATGATGACATCTGGAGACCACGCCTCGCGCGCGCCATGCGCGAGCGCGGCCTCGAAGTCACCACCGCCGCAAACTACGATGAAGCGATGGAGGCTGCCGAAACACACCCCTTCGAGCTCGCCGTGGTCGACTTGAGGATGCCCGGCAAGGGAGGTCTCGAGGTCGTGCGCGATTTGCACGAGCGCTACCTCGACCTGAAAATCGTCGTGTTGACAGGTTATGGATCGATCTCGACGGCGGTGGATGCGCTCCGACTCGGGGCGGTCAATTACATGCAGAAACCTGCGGACGCCGATGACATCCTGACGGCATTCGAGCGCAGCGAGCACGAGCCGCTCGACCCTCCCGAGCCGATCTATGACGAGGCGCCATCGCTGGCGCGCGCCGAGTGGGAACACATCAACCGCGTCTTGAGTGATTGCGGCGGAAACATCACGCACGCGGCCAAGAAGCTCGGCATTCACCGACGCTCGCTCCAACGCAAGCTGCAAAAGTACCCGCCAAAGACCTGATGGCGCTCGCTATGTAAATCACTCACGCGGGGAGCTCGACGATAAACGTCGAGCCCTCGCCCTCGGCACTCTCGAGCGAGATATCACCGCCCATCAAGCGGCAAAGCTCGCGCGAGAGCGCCAGCCCGAGCCCTGTCCCGCCGAACTTGCTCGCGGTCGTCGCCTCGGCCTGGCTGAACGCCTTGAACAGGCGCCCTTGCTGCTCTGGCGTGATGCCGATGCCATCGTCGATGACACGGAAACGATAACAGTGAGGCGTTTGCGAGGTGACGTGCTCGACCTCGAGGCGAACCTCGCCGCGCTCGGTGAACTTGGCCGCGTTCGAGAGCAGGTTCAACAAGATCTGACGCAACCTCGTGCGGTCTGCCTTCATCACCCCGGCGCACTTCTCGACAACGAACGTGTTCTGGTTCTTGTCAAAGAGCGGCCTCGCCGTCGCGCTGACCTCATCGACAAAGCTCACGATATCGACCTCCTCGAGGACGACCTCCATCTTGCGCGCCTCGATCTTGGAGAGGTCGAGGATGTCATTGATCAACGAGAGCAGGTGCCTCGCGGCGATCGAGATCTTGTCCAGATCGGAGGTCATCGACCCGGCGTCGAAGATCTCGTCCGCGACATCCTCGGTGAGCATCTCGGAGTAGCCGATAATCGCATTGAGCGGCGTGCGCAGCTCGTGGCTCATGTTGGCGAGGAACATACTCTTGGACTCGCTCGCCTCGATCGCTTGCGCCTGAGCGCGCTCGCGCTCGGTGACCTCGCGCTGGAGCTCGATGTTGATCTCCTCGAGCTCCTGGGTCCGCTCGGCGACGCGCTCTTCGAGGTCCTGGCGCGCAGCCTCGACCTCCTCGTACATCAACGCGTTCTCGAGCGAGATGGCGAGCTGACCGGACAACACATCGAGCACCTGCATACGCTCGGGCGTGAACACGTTGGCCGTCAGGTTGTTCTCGAGGCACAAGATCCCGGTCAATTCGCTCTGGTGAATGATGGGCATCACGAGCAAGGCGCGCACGCCATCCTCGAGCGCCCACTTGTCGCGCGCGAAGTCCGGGTGTTGTGTGACATCCTCGACAACCAACGCCTCGCGCGTCCTGGCGACGAAAGCTATCGCTCCAGAAATCACGCGCGAGAAGTGGTCGAGCGGGATGCGCTGCATCACCTCGATCACGCCACCAGCGACCCCGACCGCGTCGGCGACGAGCCCCCCATCGCGTGTCTGAAAGAAGAACACACCGCGCGTGGCGCCTGCATTCTCGATGGTGATCGCCATCATGCGCTCGAGCAGCTTCTCGAGCTGAATCTCGCCAGAGAGCGCCTGGTTCGCCTTGAGGATCGTCGCCAAATCGAGCGAGTGATTCGTAGAGGTGGACGCGCGAACCGCCGCGTGACCGCCTGTTATGGGTGTGAGCGCCCTGGACGCCCCGGCCTCGGGGTTCGGTTGCCAACGCTTCGCGACAGCAACCGCGCCCATCGTTGTCCAACACGCCACCGCGCGCTCGATGTAACCGCGCGCAGCCAGCGCGCTGCGCTGCTCGAAGAACCGCGATGCCATCCACGCCGCGAGCGCCTCGATTTGAGGGAGCCCCGCGACGCGCGCGGTCTCGATGGTGGATTCGAACAACGCGACGGCCTCGTCTCTGTTGTTGCGTGATGCAGCAGACAGCGCGTCGAGCAACATGGCGCGAGCGCCAAAGGTCTCGGGAGATTTGCGCGCGCCGCCAGCGAGCGCTCTGGCGCTCTTCTTCAACCGACCGAGGAGGCGCGTCTTGTCGCTCGGCTCGGCGACAGCGTGTTGACATGCGGCGGCGATCCCTTCGTAGAACGCGTGCTCGAGCGGCGCGACGAGCCCGAGCGTCCCCTCGGGCGCGACCCGCGTGGCCTCGGCGACCTGAAGCGCCTCGTCAAACTTCCCATCGAGGACGAGCAGCTGCATCTTGTAAAGCTGCTGGAAGTAAAAGGGGTTCCCATTATCGAGCGCGCGCATCTCCTCGCGGCGCGCGTCTTCATCGTAGGTATCACTCGCCATGGTCGAGAGCGCGTGCGTTTGCCCAGCCATGGCGCGCATCGTCTGGAACGCGGCGCGCGCCATATTGATCGAGTCTTGATCCTTGCCGCGCGTGAGGAAGACGTCGAGCTGGTCAGCCTCGTCGAGCGCCTTCTCGAGCGGCGCTCCGAGCGCCAGAAGATCGTAGGCCACGAGCGTCGCGGCGTAGCCCGCGTAGAGGAAATCACCGCAGTCCATCCCGAAGTTCACGGAGTCGCGCGTCAGGTCGAGCGCGCGCCGCAAGTCCTGTGTCCACGGGCTGATCATGCAACCGAAGAGAAACAGCACGCGCACGTGCGCGCCAGGTTGGGTGTCGGCGTAGCGCTCGGCGAGGCTCATGGCGAGGACGCCAAACTCGGTGCCGAGTTCATGTTTTCCGAGCACGGCGCCAAGGATCAAACCATAGGATGCGTAGGCAAAGCTGGAGAGCTCCATGTTGCCATGGCGCAAGGAGAGGTAGGTCATCCTCAACGCGAGCAAGGGGAAGAGGTTCTCGCGCACGAAGTTGGCGGATGCGGCGACCTGGTAGATCAGGCGCATCGTGGCCTGAACGCGCACATCCTGCATCTCGGGGGACTCGGCCAACATCGAGGGTTTTCTGCGCCCGAGCGCCCAGCGCACGCGCGCGACCTCTTGCACCACAGCGACCGTGGAAGGATCGTGATGGACCTTGTAGCCGAGCGCGCCGAGCGCCTCGACACCAAGCAACACGGCCTCTTCATGGCGGCCGAGGTGACCGAGCAGCTCGACCTGCCCCATGGCGACGCGTGCGCGCTCGAGATCATCGCGCGCCTTCTCGGAGGCGAGCGAGAATTGCGCCTCGGCGCGCTCGAAGTCACCCAGGAGATAGCGGTTCTCAGCGTCCGCGAGGACGATGGGAAACGCGAGGTCGAAGTGCTCGCTCCAACGGGTCTGTTCGTCCTCGCCGAGCGCGCCATAGGCATCCTCGAGGCAACGAGCGGCGAACTCCGGCGCGAGCGCAGCGCTCGCGCGCTGCGCGGAGATCATGGCGAGGTGCGCGAAGTCGACGCGCTCCTCTGGGGTCAGCTCCGAGATCACCAACCCGAGTTGTTCGACGACATCAAAGAGGCGCTCGGCGTTTTCGTTTTCTCCAAAGCGCGCTCGAAGCGCGCGACCGATGGCGAGGTGCCATTGTTTTCGCTGCGCTTCTTCGATGGAGAGGTAAGCCGCTTGTTGAATCCGCTCGTGGAGGAAGCGAAACACACCGCCAAGATCGCGCTCACGGGTGGTGGCGTTGACGGTGGCGAGCAAGCCATGGCCCACGGCGTCTTCGAGGACGCCGAGGACATCCTCGAGAGGCTCATCGAGCACACCGGCCACCAATGCGGCGTCAAAGCGTGTGCCGATGCAGGATGCGACCTGGAGGACGCGCTCGGTGGCGTTATCGAGTTCGGCGATCTTGCTGGCGAAGAGCTCGACGATGTCCTCGTCGATGGCGATCTCCTCGATCCCCTCCATCTCCCATTGCCAACTGCGCCTGCGGCGATCGAACCAGAGGACATCGCGCTCGACCATCGCGTGCATCATCTGACGCAAGAAGAAGGGGTTGCCGCCGGTCTTTCGCCGAAGGGCGTTCGCGAGCGGCGAGACGCGCGCGGGGCTCGCGCCGAGGGCGCTCGCCACGAGAGAGGTGGCGTCTTCTTCGGTGAGCGGCCCCAAGGCGAGCTCGATCACCTCCCACTGGGATAACGAGAGCTGCTCGAGCAGCTCTCGCCAGGGGGCGGCGCGCTCGTTCGACTTCTCATCATCGCGCCACGCGCCCACGAAGAGCAGGTGTGAGGCGCGCGCATCGGCAAGAAGCAAACCCAACAGCTCGCGCGTCGCGGCGTCGACATGGTGCACATCGTCGATGAACATCACGATCGGGTGCTCGACGTCGCAGAAGACCTCGACGAACTTGAGGAAGGTCAACTTGAAGCGGTTCTGGCTCTCGGCGACGCCGATTTCAGGGGGAGCCTCGTGCACGCCAATAAGCGCTTCGAGCGAGGGGATCACATCCGTCATCAGGCGCGCGTTGTTCCCGAGCGCTTCCTCGAGGCGATTTCTCCACATTTGCACGCGATCCTCGGGCTCGGTCAAGAGCTGCCGGATCAAGTCCGCAAACGCCAGAATCACAGGCTCGAATGGGAGCGCCTGGCGCCCCGGCTCGCACGTCCCTGAGAGGAAGTATCCCTTGCTCGCGGCGACGCGCTCGCGCAGTTGCTCGACGAGCGCGCTCTTTCCAGTCCCTGCCCAACCGCGCACGGACGCGATGGCGACCTGCCCTGCGCTCGCGCTCGCCCACGCATGCTCGAGCCGCTCGAGCGCATGTTGCCTGCCGAACAGGGTCACAGGGAGTTGGAGTTCTTCGGCGATATCCTCGCGCGCGATCTCGAAGTCGGGGATGATGCCCGCGCGCACATCTTCGAGGATGTGCGTCAGATCCTGGATCAACCCGTGCGCGCTCTGATAACGCGCGTCGGGAGACTTCTCGAGCAACCTGTCCACGAGCGCTGCGAGCGGCGCACCTCCCCACGCGGCCTGCTCATCGAGCGGCGCGGGTCTATGCGCGATGTGCGCGTGCACCCACCCCATCGGATCGGTGGCATAGAGAGGAAGGCGACCACAGAAAAGCTGCGAGAAGATCACGCCGAGTGTGTAGAAGTCTGCGCGATGATCGATACGCAACGCCACGCGCCCGGTCTGCTCTGGGGCCATATAAGGGAGCAAGTCTGCGCCAAAGGCGTCGTAGTTTCGCCCATTCTGCTCGCGCAGTTTTACGACAAGGGGCTCGCGTTGTTCGATGATAAAGGAGCGTGGGGAGAGGTTTTGAACCACCTGCCCCTCGCCATGAGCCCTGGCCAGCACCTCGACGAGCGCGAGCGCCATCTCGAGGCGCTCCTCTGCGCCCTGCGCCTCGAGCGCGGCGAGATAAGATGCAAGTGATTTATCCTCGGCGTCGCCACCTTTACTGGTGGCGCTCCCCGCCAATGCCTTGTCTTCTGTGACTGGCTCTGAACTCATCTCGAACACTCCGGGCTCTGACCTTCTCCCTGGCACTACGTGCGATAACACACACGTCGTTCATGCCAAACAAAAGGCCCATCATCCTCGATCGCGCCTCCCTGCCGGAGACTCTCGAGGAGAGTAACGGGCAGAGCATCCCCCCACAACGAGCAAGCGAGAAATGCAGTGCTCCCAGTGTGATGCATATGATTTCGATAAGGCTCAAGCTACACGAAGTCATCGGGGGCAGCAAGGCCCCCGATGGCTTCGGAATCGCTCGAAATCACTCGGAATCCACGATGGGCGAGACAGAGATGGGGCGTTGCCAGGGGTTGCGCTCGAGGCCGCCGACGATGCGATCGGGGTAGTTGCAGAGCGCTTGCGACGCGGTCATTCCAGAGATCACCGCACCCTCGACGCTGCCGCCAAGACCTGTGTAGAGCCAGTCTCCAGCGAGGACGAGGTTGCCATAACCCGAGGTGTTCGAGGTCATGCGGAAGCGGTTCGTGCCGGGCCTCGAGATGACGTAGCGCTCGGTGGGCGTGTAATTCGAGCGCCAGTACTGCGAATCAAACCTGATGGAACCAACGCCCCCCTTGGGGTCGAGGAGCTTGGACCAGTCCAGCTCGCTCGGGTCATCGGGCATGGTCGCGTCGGGGAAGAGGTGGTGAAGGTTCTTGGAGAGCCAATCGAGCGCGACCTGCTTCGCGCGCGCGTCCTGTTGCTCGCCGTAATCCGGGTCCTTACCTGTAGGCGCGGGCTCTGTGGTGAGCGGGCCGCAGTAATAGGCGATGTTCTTTGGCCCCTCACCTTCTGGCCAGTCCTCTCTGGGGATCACCGCGGAGGCATCCAACCATGTCTCGATCGGTTGAGCGTAGGCGGTCATGACAGTGGTCGGCAGCTCCCATCCGAGCTCCTTCTTGTCCTCGTTAAACCAGAGCTGGAGCGCGATCGTCTGGATCGCCTGGATCTCCTTGACCATGATCTCCCAGTCCTCGTCATTGGCGATGAGAGGCTCGGCGATGTAGGGGAACTCACCGATCGAGATCCCCAAAACAGCGTAGTCAAAGTCCGTCCCGCGCTGGAGCGTGCGCGTCTCGACAGGTGTCCAGTCCGAGAAGCGATCCTCGTAGTTGTAGCCCTTGGTCTCGAGGATCTCGCCGCCAACGATCTGATCCCAATCCGGCGCGCTCGGCCAGCAAGGGAGATCCTTGACGACGACCAACGGATCGTAGTGCTTGCCCCCCTTTATCGCGACTTGCCTCGCGACCTTGATGCGCTCGACGAAGCCGTAATCATCACTCAGTTCGAGCCCCTCGACCATGTGGAAGAACTCGAAGTTGACGCCGCGCGCGCGCAAGACCTGGTACATGGGCGCGAACACCACATCCCCCATACCCGAGGCCATCTTCCAGAAGATCGAACCCTTGTAAGCGAGCACGAGCCGGAGCAGGTGATTCAGGCCCATGCCAGCGCTCATGCGTGGCTTCTCGGTGTTGCCGTCCTCGTAGGCGAAGAAGTAGTCGTAGTAGGCCCAGACAGGCGGCGAATCGAGCACCTTCTCGCTCGCGCCATGGCGCGCGAGCCACTCCTTGAGGTCGTAGTCATCGAGGGCAAAGAACCCATCGGTGAGCACGCCATCGACGATCATGCCGCGCACGACCGTCGCGCCGAGCGCCATCAGGATGTAAGCGCGGCGAGCTTCGGTGTGCTCCCAGATCTCCTCCTCGGCCTCGGCCTCGAGCCAGTCCATAAAGCTCTTGAGGTAGTCGAGCACGCGGTACATGTCCGCCGAGCGGTTGCGCTCGGTCGCGGTGACGAGCGAGCCCGCGAGCTCGGCGGCCTCGCGCAACATCCAGAACGGGGAGCCGTCGAACACCTTGCCCCAGACACGCGACGTCAGCGACGCCGCGTCGCGCAACCAATCAGGAAGGATCGACCTGTCCGAGTAATCGGGCGTGCGGGACTTGTCACGAAGCGCGAGCAGTGGGAACTGACGCATCGCGTTCAGAATCCAACCGATGAGCATCTCCAGGTAAGCCCATATGGAGGGAAGCTCCGAACCATTGCCGGGTTCATCGGAGTTTTCGGGGAATGGGATCGGCCAGTGCTCCCACTTTCCAGGCTCGACCTCTTCCTCCCAGACCACGAAGGATTGCTTGATAAAGGCTTCTTTCCAGCTACGCAGCGGCGCGCCTTCGGGGCGATCGAGCTCGCCATAGCAGGCGCGCATCAGCGCGAAGGCGTTCTCGTAGAAGCCGCCCCAGACATGCAGCCCGTGCTCCTCGATGCGTTGCCCGAGGTTGGCGTTCCGGCCCGAGGCGCCCTTGCCACCGAGCCTCCAGCCCATTTGGTAGACGGTGACCTCGTAGTGATCCTTCCAATCGGGTCGGCTCGTCAGATAGTACGCCGCGCTCATCGACGCGACGCCGCCCCCGAGGATGGCGATCTTTGCAGGCTCACTCATTGTATTCTCACTCCAGTTCCAGTGATTTCTCAAAAACGTTCGGTTACTTCTGCTCGAGCGTCGCTCACTTTTTGGGCGGGCCGTAGCCCTTGGCGCGATCGGTGATCTCGAACGCATCTCCGCTGACAGCCTCGGCGCAATGCAGGCCAGACATCACGGCGCACTCGATGCAACCCGCGCTGATGGAGGTGTAGGTCCAGTCCCCCGTGAGGAAGAGGTTGCCAAAGCCGGACTCGTGCGCCGTGAGGCGCACGGCGGTGGAGCCAGGGACGCTGAGCATGTAACGCTCGCTCGGGTCGATGTTGACGCGGAAGTATTGCTGCATGAACTTCTCCTCGCCGGTGCCCGTGCCATGCAGCAGGGTCAAATCGAGCGCGGCGGGGTTGGACTGCATCCCGGCCTTCTCGAAGATGTGACCCGTGTTGGACTCGAACCACTCCTTTGCCATCTGCTTGCAGCGCTCGAGCTCGCGCTCGGGGAAGCCGTGATCGCTAAAATCAGGGATATTCGCGGCGTCGGTCATCGGGCCGCAGAAGTAAGCGACGAACTTTGGCGCGTCGTCAGTCCCCCAGGTCTCTCGTTGGATCAGGTGGGACATGTCAGCCCAGGTGTTGATCGGGTCGACGTAGGCGGTCGCGACGACAGGTTCGCTCGGCGCGCCGATCCCTGCGGCGTCCTTGTCGATCCAGAGCTGGACGGCCTGCGTCGCGCTCGACTTGATCCCGTAGGTCATGCGGGCGAAGCGATCGTTGGCGGCGAGCAGCTCGGGCGCGATGTAGCGATACGAGGTCGGCGGGATGCCGAGGATCACCTCGTCGAAGTCCACGCCGCGTTGCAGCGTCAGGTTCTCGACACCGCTCCAATCGGCCCAGTTGCTCTCGAGGTTGATGTGGTTGTTCTTCAACTCCTCGCCCTGGACGATCTGGTCATAGAAAGGCGCGCTCGGCCAACTCCAGACCCCCTTGATCTCCTCGACCCCTTCATACGACGCGGGATCGCCCGACTTCAGGTCGACCTGGCGCTGGATGGCGATCGTCTCGATGGTGTCCTTGTTCGCGTTCAGCCCCAGGTTCTCGACCTTGTGGAAGAACTTGAACTTCACACCTCGCTCGCGCAGCTCCAGGTAGAGCGGTGAGAAGACGATGTCGCCCATCCCCGCCTGCATGTAGAAGAAGAGCGCCTCTTTGTAGGTAAACACGAGGCGGAAAGCGCCGTGAATGGCGGTCCCGGCGCCCACGCGAGGGTTATCGAAGTCGCCGTTGGGGAAGCCAAAGATGTAATCGTAGAGGCCGCGCACGGCGACCCCTTTCAGGGTGTAATCACTCACCCCCCAACGGCTCATCCACTCGCGCCACTCCCAGATGTCGATGGCATCCCAACCTCGGAAGATGACGCCATCGAGGATAAGTCCCTTGATGGTGCCAAGGCCCATGTCGAGGATGTAATAAAGACGGCGCGCGTCATCGCGCGAGTCCAGTTCTTCGCCAAACTCGCCGCGCAAGGTGTCGAGCGCCTGCTCGAGCATCTTGATGATGGCCATATGATCTGCGCGGAAGTGCTCTTTTGGATCAGGTTGGAGCCACTTGGAGAAGTCACGCGCGGCTTGCACGAGATGAACGGGCGCGAGCTTCTCGAGCAGGTCAGGGATAAGCCCGCGCTTCTCGGGCGTCTCGGGCGTCACCGAGTCATCATCATCCCCACCGGTGAGTGCCCTCCAGAGCGCAGGTTCTCCGCCTCTGGCGGCGGCCAGATCTGGATAGAGCGGCGAGTTGCCAAAAGCGTCCACGATCCAGTCGAGGAACTTGAGCAAGTATCCCCATACATCGGGGGGATCATCGCCATCACCGCCTGGTTCACCGGGCGCAGGTGGCCATTCGATCGGCCAGTGGACCCATTTGCCGTCGATGAACTCCTCCATGACCACATCGCTCTGCGGCTTGAAGGCATCGCGCCATGTCTTGATCTCTGCGTCAGGGCCTGGGTCCCAGGCTTCATAAACCTGACGCATGACGCGAAACGCGTTATCATAGAACCCCGCCCAGACGTGCAGCCCGTGCTCCTCGATGCGTTGGTGGTACTGGGGATTGCGGCCAGATGCGCCCTTGCCGCCAAGTCGCCAACCTACCTGATAAACGGTGATGTCCCACCGCTCATCCCAATCAGGCAAGGTCGTCAACGCCCACACCGTCGACAACGACCCTGTCCCACCACCGAGCACCGCGATCTTCTTCTTTTCCATCCTCACTCACTCCCAATCACAACCCGAAGTCCTGGACTCAAGGACACCTGCGCCGCAGATACACCTGTGCTCTGGTTTCGGGACCCCGACCTGGTTTACCCTCGGGGTCCTCACAACAAAGAGATGGATTTGCGTCGCGCGCGACAGCGTATCAAAGATCTTCAAGATCGTGCAAAACAAATATTTTGCGCGATCGTGGGGAGCTTTCGAAGGATGCAGTGAGTTGAGCGAAGGCACACCACGCGAACCGATGAGCCAGATCGCTAGCCAGCGAAAGCCAAGGAGGGTCGCGCGCAGCGCGAGTTACGGAGGGAAGCCAAAGGAGAGCTTGACCGCAGCGTATTCGGGATGCACGGAGCCGTCCTCGCGACGGATGATGAGAGGTGGCTCGACCCAGGTTTGCTGGCGCATCTCCTCCGGGAGGTCTTCAGCGCGCATCATCAAAAACAGCGAGAGCAACGCGGGTTCTCCCTCCTTGAGTTCGATGGCGCGCCTGCGCACGATGACGAGGTTGTTGGCGCGCGCTGCTTCCTCGACGCGCTCGAGCTGGTGCTCGGGTCGAATGGGGAAGACGCAGGCGAAGGTCGCGCCAGGCGCGAGGTGTCTGGCGGCGACCTCGCAATAGCTGGCGATATCACCGCGCACCTCGAAGCGGCACGCCACCTTCTGAGGATGCTCCGAGGTGACGCCTGAATCGAGCGGGAAGTAAGGCGGCGTGCCCGTGATCAGGTCGAAGCGCTCGGTCGGCGAGAGCCCCTGGGTGCGAAAATCACCCGGTCGGATCTCCCACCGATCGGAGAGGCCGTTGTATTGCTGGCTCTTTTTTGCGAGCGCGACGGAGACCTCCTGCGCCTCGACGCCCACGACGTGCACACCGGGCAACCTCCAGGCGACCATCATCGCCACCGTGCCGAGGCCGCTGCCAAGATCGAGCGCCCTGGCAGCGCTCGGGCACCAGCTCGTGCCATACCACGCCGTCAGGATGTCGTCGGTCGAGAAGCGGTGCCCCTTGCGCAATTGGAAGATGCGAAAGTGACCACACAGCGCGTCGATGGTCTCCCCTTCCCCCAGCTCGACCTGTTGAATCTGTTCGAGGTCGGGGAGCGGTCCTGGCTTTGTCCAACCTCGGAAGGTCGGGTCGATGTTGCGGATCTTGGAACTCATGACTTGGGATCATCCCTTTTGCTAATGAACAGCGTGCATGCCAGGCCGCGCGGCGAGGTTTGGCATTTTGTTTTTTATTCAGACGCCCAACCCCCAGGCGTTAAACACCGGG
>JAYZVO010000111.1:0-13155 GCA_036155555.1 Myxococcota bacterium | reverse complement strand
CGTGGAATCAGTGGGTTCACGTACATCTCACACGGTCATCGACCTCACACTATCGCCACTGCTCTCGCGCTGTGATATAGGGGTGCGTCTCAAGAGAGAGTTCGCTCGGGGCGTCGACCTGAGGCTGAGTTCAGCCCGATGGGGAGAGGACCATCAGGCACCCGAGCATGCAAATTCGCGCGACCCATCCTCTCGGGCTCGGCGCACGGATGGAGGACCCCATGCACATTCTGGTGATCAACTGCGGCAGCTCTTCGATCAAGGCCGCCGTCATCGACCACGAAACCGGCGCACACACGCTCGAGCTCAAGGCCGAGCGTCTCGGTCAAGAGGGCAAGGCGCAATACCGCATCGACGATGGCGAACCGGTCGCATGCCCTGCTGACGCCGAAGCCGCGCTCGAAGCCTGCATCCCACGCATGCTCGAAGCGCTCGGCGACGTCAAACTCGATGGCGTCGGACACCGCGTCGTGCACGGCGGCGAGAAGTTCACCTCGCCCACGCGCATCACCGACGAGGTGGTCGAAGCGATCGAAGCGCTCGTACCACTGGCTCCTCTGCACAACCCGGCAAACATCGCGGGCATCCGCGTCGCGCTCAAGCTCCTCCCCGACATTTGCCATGTCGCTGTCTTTGACACCGCCTTCCACGGGACGCTCCCGCGCAGGGCGAGGACTTATGCGATTCCCCAGGATCTCGCAGAGAAGCATGGCATCCGCCGCTACGGGTTCCACGGAACCTCGCACGCATACGTCGCGCAAAAGGCAGCCGACTTCCTCGAAGAGGACATCCGCAACCTCCGCATTATCACCTGCCACCTCGGCAGCGGATGCAGCATCGCGGCGGTCGAGTACGGCCGCTCGGTCGAAACCTCCATGGGGATGACTCCGCTCGAAGGTGTCGTGATGGGCACCCGCAGCGGTGATATCGATGCAGGCGTCCTGCTCCACCTGATGCGCGAAGAGGGGATGGGGCCTGACGAAATCGACGCGATGCTCAACCGCGACTCGGGCCTCAAAGGTCTGTCAGGAGTCGGCAACGATATGCGCGATATCGAGCAGCGCGCGGCCGAAGGCGATGAAGCCTGCCGCATGGCCATCCAGGTCTTCTGCCACCAGATCCGCAAATACATCGGCGCGTACGCAGCCGTGATGGGCGGCGTCGACGCGATCGTCTTCACCGCAGGGATTGGCCAGAACTCCGAGGTCGTGCGCCACCGCATCGCGCAGCGCCTCGACTTCCTCGGCGCGCGCCTCGATGAGGAGCTTAACCGCGACGCCAAGGTCAACCACGAGAACCCTGTCGCCGAGATCGGCAACCGGCGTGGACGCGTCGGCTTGCTCGTGGTCGCAACCGATGAACTCCACGCCATCGCACAACACGCCGCGCACCTCGCGCAACAGCGCGATCAGGCAGGCGGCGAGCGTGTGATTCCGGTCGCCGTATCCGCCCGCCACGTGCACCTCTCGCAAGAGACCGTCGAGGCGCTGTTTGGCGAAGGGCACACCCTGACCGAGTATCGTCCGCTGTCTCAACCAGGCCAATTCGCCTGTGAAGAAACCGTCACGTTGGTTGGCCCCAAGCGCACGATCGAGGGCGTTCGTGTCCTCGGTCCGGCACGTGGCAAGGACCAGGTCGAGATCTCTCGCACCGATGAGTTCTTCCTCGGCGTCGATGCTCCTGTTCGTGCATCAGGCGATGTCGAGAACACCCCAGGGATCACCCTTCTTGGATCGGAAGGCCGCTCGGTCGAGATCAAGCAAGGTGTCATTTGCGCCTGGCGTCATATTCACATGACCACCGATGACGCTCTGTACTTTGGCGTCGAAGATCGCGACATCGTCGAGATCGAGGTCGGCCATGGCACAGGACGCCGCATGATCTTTGGCGATGTGCTCATCCGCGTCAAAGACAGCTACAAGCTCGAGATGCACATCGACACGGACGAGGGCAACGCCGCCGAACTTCCACGTCACTCCGAAGGTGTGCTCGTCGCGACGGAAGGCACCGCGCTCCTTCGCAAGCGCAGCGTGAGGTTTGATCGCGACTGAAACCGCGCTCACTCACGACAGCAAGAACGAGGCGAGGCGGCATGTTTCACATGCCGCCTCGCCTCGTTCTTGTCATAAGCTCAGGCTCAAAGCTCAACTCTCTTCGAACGATCCTCCGCGCCCTGCTCCACCAGCAAATCGCTTTGCACCTTCCAGTGCTTCCGCGAGCGCCACGGTGCCACCAACGAACTCACGCGCGAGCGCTTCCTCGAGCGTCAGCTCAAACTGACCATACGCGCTCGCGCGATCCTGCCTCATACACACTTGTGGAAAGTTGGAGATTTGCTCGGCGAGCGCGATAGCTTTTTCGAGCGCCTCGCCGCGAGGAACAACCCTGTTCACGAGACCCATTTGCAGCGCTTCGTTTGCATCGACCGGGCGACCAGTGAGGATCAAGTCGAGCGCGCGGCTCAACCCGATCAACCTCGGCAACCGCACCGTGCCACCATCGATCAATGGTACGCCAAAGCGGCGACAGAACACGCCGAGGATGGCGTCCTCTTCCGCTACCCTCAAATCACACCAGAGCGCGAGCTCCAACCCACCAGCCACAGCGTGACCAGCGATCGAGGCGATCACTGGCTTGCCGAGCAACATCCGAGATGGCCCCATTGGCCCATCTCCTTCAGGCTCGAGACGGTTGGGGTTTCCTGCTGCGAATGCCTTGAGATCTGCGCCTGCGCAAAAGGTTCCGTGTGCTCCATGCAGGATCGCGACGTTGGCATCTTCATCCTCGTCAAACGCTCTAAATGCGTCCGCGAGCATTTGTGCGGTCTCTCGATCCACGGCATTTCGAGCATCCGGGCGATCGATGCTCACGATGGTTATGGGACCGCGCTTTTCGACTTCGACGCTCATTCGCGCTCCTTTCTGGAGATTCCCTTCAATAAGTTCGACGATGCTGGCTCGCACGCTGTGACAACTCCAACGCGAGCTCCATCGCGTACCGCATGGACTCGTGCTTCGCGATGCCCTGGCCTGCGATATCGTAAGCGGTGCCATGATCCACAGAGGTCCTCACGATCGGCAACCCGAGCGTGATGTTTGCAGACTGACCGAAGTGGAGCAGCTTCAACGGGATGAGCCCTTGATCATGGTACATGCAAATGACCGCATCATAGGGCTGCGCATCCCTGAACTTCGCGAACAGTGTATCACTCGGGAACGGGCCTTCGAGCATGCACACACCATCGAGCTCTGATCGCATCGACGCGATCACAGGCCGGATCACATCATCCTCTTCTGTCCCCATCACACCGTGTTCGCCAGCGTGTGGGTTCAGCCCGCAAACAGCAATCCTCGCGACCTCGACGCCATACAAACGCCGCAGCTCATGACAGGTCGTCCTGATCGTGTCGCTCAGGCGAGCAGCGGTGAGCACCTCGCTCACTCGCCGCACAGGAACATGCACGGTGGTGAGCGCCACGCGCAAACGATCGCCAGCGAGCATCATCACATGATGCGGCGCATCGAATGCCCTCGCCAGGACTTCGGTGTGCCCTACCGTGGGTGCCTCGATCAGCGAGAACAACTCCTTGGTCCAAGGCGCCGTGGCGATCGCCAGGATCTTCTCCCCGCGCGCGTCTTCGATCGCGCGCTCGAGCGCGGTCAATTGCAACCTCGCTGCGCGCGGGTCCTGCACACCCCAACCGAGCCCTGAAAAATCAACATCAGGCTCGACCTCGAGGACGTTCAGCTGACCCTTCTTTGCTGAGGCGAGAGCGTCGATGGCGACAATCTCCTCGCCGCGCGCACGCCCCTTTTTCGATGCCAGGTTTTTGGCTTCTCGCTCGAGCACCGCCGCGCTCCCATAGACCACAGGCAAGACATCATCAGGCAGCGGTTGTCGGCACGCTTCGAGGATGATTTCAGGGCCGATGCCACACGCATCCCCCATGGTGATTCCGAGGATCTTCATCGTTGATTCGCTCCTGGTCTTACAGAACACACGAAGGTGCATTTACATCATGAACTTGAGGATAAGCAGGATGCTCGCGGCAAAGAGGATCAATGTGCCGACAACGACGGCGCCCTGAAAGATAGCCATCGCGCGCGCCAGCTTGCCTTCACGAACGATCTCCGCCTCGCTCACGAAGCCCCCCTCGATGTCGGAGAGATCTTGCTCTGCCAACTCCAACTCGACCTCGTGGAGGAGCTTTTGCTTGTAGCGCGCCTGCTGAATCCCCCACATCACCGCCATGATCAACAGCGCCAGCCCGATAAGAATGGCGAGCGCGATGGCACCGAGCAGTTGGTCACGGATTCCATTCTTCCACGCCGCGAGTTCTTTCTGATCTCGATCCAGGCTGTTCAACACGACCGCGGGTGAGACTCGATGTATCGGAATCTCGAGCAGCAACATCTCGAGCAGTGCGCGCCGTTGCTTGCTGTTGGAGGTCGTCAACAGGTCAGGAGAACCGGCGAGCCAGCGCATGTAGCGATTGCGCTCCGGGTCTGCGTCAGGTTGCGCGCTGTGCTTCTTTGCCAGGGCGAGGAGCGCCTCACGGACGTGCTCCTCGCCGTCTGTCTCCAGACCGATCAGGTTGACGGCGTCCCATGCGTTCCCCTGTACGTAGATGTCCGAGAAGACCTTGGCCGAGTACACGTCCGGTCCTTCGTTGCTATCACTGCTCGAGGGAACCGCTATCAAGCCACCACCACGGTGTTTATCGAGCCCGAAGCTCCCAGCCCAAACCCAACGACCTCCCCTGTAGAGGTCGACCAGCACGGAGCCATCGCGAAAGAGCGAATGGGTCGCGACTGCGGCATCACGCCCTGGATGAACCCAGGGATGTTGCGCGACGAGCGCCAGTTGAGCTGGCGCGGTCCCGATTTGCACGCGAGACTTGTTGATAGCCTGGACCTCCTGGTTGGTGACAACCAGGTCCTCGATGGTCTCCATCGGTTGTTTTGGGGATGTCTCACCCTCGGGTGGTGCCTGGCCTTCGGGGAGGCAATCCGAAGCGATCACCCAGTGGTGTGTGGTGGTCGGTGCAAATTTGACCTTTGCCAGACCAAACGCGTCCGTCTTTACCGTATCGGGCAACTCGCCGGACTCGAGGAGACCTTTCTTCTCGGCGAGGCGAAGCGCGCACGCGATCGGCTCGCCGGTAGCGCGCACAGTTGTACGCAGGAAGACCTCGCCAGGGAGGCCACGCACCAGGATCGGTTCCTCGGGGATGATGTCGATGCGAACAGGTCCAGAACCATCGATCAAACCCAATCGCGTGCGCTCGAGCTCCTGGGCGGGCATCCGCTTTGTTTGCTCGGGCCAGACCTCAGGGTGGGGATTTTTGGGGGCAGTGATTTTGATGGGAGCGCGCGATGTAAAGCGCGGATCTCCCACGATGATTTTGGAGTCGAGGACCAGTTGATACTCACCAGGGGGCGTGGCCGCTGGCGGTTCGATCTGGGCGTGAATCAATCCACCAGCGCCGGGAGAGACAGACTGCTCGAAGATCGTTTTTCCTTGTTGGTCTTCGAGACTCAACGTGGCGGACTCGACGCGGTAGACAGTCTGCCCGTTCATGGCATCCATCAACATGCCGCGCACAGCGTTCGGGCTCCCAGCTTCGAGTGTAGCGGGTCCTTGCATGTAAACAGAGTAAGGGACCGCCATCCCCGAGATCACGAAGTAGACAAAGATGAGGCTGACGAGGCAGGTGACGTAGATCACCAACGCGACGCGTTGAACGGTGGGATGTCGGATCTTATCGAGCATCGTGGCTCCGGTGTGCGCCATGCTGTCGTGGCGCGGAGGATCGATCATGCAGCATGCGGCGAGAGAAGACCACCCATGTGGCTCTCTCGCCGCTCTGGAAGGGGGTGCTCCCAGTTGCTTTCCAAGGTATCGATGGTCACCGAGGCCCGTTTGTTCCCGAGAGCGCTTCTTGTTTTAGCGCGGCGAGGAACGCGCGCATGTAATCGGCGCGCGCATTTGCCTCGCGCAAACCAGCTTCGGTGTACATTCGTTTGGGGAGTTCGAGGAGCTTGACGAAGAAGTGATCCACACTCCAGACGCCGTCATCTGGCTCGCGCGCCTCGGCAAGAGGATCGGTCGGGTGGAACAAGGGCCTGTCGAGCACACCCCCGACAAAGAACGTTCGGGCGATGCCAATTGCTCCCAACGCGTCGAGGCGGTCTGCATCCGAGACGAGCTTGGCAGGCAAGGACTCGGCGATAAAACCACTGGAGAAGCTATGGCAACGGATCGCCTCGTGGACACCTTGGCGTTGTGCTTCGGTCAGCGGCGTGTGTTCGGCGAGCCAATCGTTCGCGTGTTTTGCCGCGTAGGTCGATGCCAGGTGGCGCTCAGGAGAGTTCTTCGGAAGGTTGACGACATCATGGAACAGCGCGGCGGCCGCGACGATAAGCCAGGTCTCCTCCTGTCCGTGCGCCTCGGCATCGCACAAGTTGCGGGCGTTCATAAACACGCGCCCGAGGTGACCCCAGTCATGGCCACCATCCTGGGCCATGGCTTCGTTCACGTGTGACACAGCGGCGCCCCACCACGTCCAGGGAGCATGGGGGGAGGTAAGTTCGAGGTAGACGCTTGCGGACTCGGGCGATTTTTTGTCATCCTCACGCGGGCTGACCATGGGGGCTCCTCGTGGTCGAGAGTTCGAAGGGATCGGTTGGCAAAAGATGCGGCTCGAAGCAACCCGCTCGAGCCTTGCACCAGACGCCAACATTTAAAGCAGACCTATCATGATAGCGAGGAGACCGATGGCAAAGCGCAAGTTCGAATCGTTCGAAGAGTTTTGGCCCTACTACCTGGGCGAGCATGAGAACCGAACGAACCGGACCCTCCACGCGATCGGAACGACGGCAGCGTGCGTGACGTTGGGGATGGCTGCCGCGCGCAAGAGCCCCAAGCTGCTCGCGCTGGCGCCCGTGTTAGGCTACGCGCCAGCGTGGATCGGACACTTCCTCATCGAGAAGAACAAGCCAGCGACGTTCAAGCATCCCCTCTGGAGCTTGAAGGCGGACCTGCGTATGGCGAGCTTGATGCTCACGGGGCAGCTCGATGACGAGATGGCGCGTGTGGCCGCGCACGCAGATGTCATCGACCTCTACAAATGATACCATCGCCATCAGCGCCTGAATTTTAAAGGCTGCGAGGTGGTTTCGTGTGCGGCGAGAGCGCAGGTGGCAGGGTGCCTCCTCGCCTCGGCGGTAGCGTTCCTGGTGAGATCGATTCATCCACCGGGAATGATCGATCGTATGGGAATGGTTGGACGTTCAACCTCGTGGTTGACGACCGAGACGATGTCAACGATCGTGCATGGACGCCAATAGGCCATAAACGCCCAGCGCGGATGTTGGGGCACTGCTTTTTCTGTTTGAACGGAGCTGCGTAACAATGAGCGCCGAAGTCTACAAAGACCCCCACGACCTCTTTGATTTCGAGGACATCGAGCCCGAAGTCGACAACCTGCGTACGCGCATCAATAACATGCGCAAGGATCTCCACCGCTACTGGGTGGACAAGGAATCGCTCATCGATTTGATGTGTGTTTGCACGTTGTCGCAGGAGCCGCTGCTGTTGGTGGGTAAGCCGGGCACGGCGAAGTCGGACCTCGTGGTCAAGTTCGTGCAAGCGCTCGGGCTGGACACGAGCACGGACGAATACTTCGAGTACATGCTTACTCAGTTCACCGAGCCTGGCGAGATCGTCGGCCCGATCGACATCAACAAGCTCAAGGATGGACATTACATCCGTCGTATCGATGGCAAGTTGCCGCGCGCGCGGATCGTCTTCCTCGATGAGATCTTCAAGTCGAACTCGGCGATTTTGAACACGCTGCTCACCGTCATCAACGAGCGCAAATTCTATCAGGATGGCAAGCCCACGCGCGTGCCGATGCTGATGTTGTTCGCGGCGACGAACGAGATCCCGGACAACGCCGAACTGGCAGCGCTCCGCGACCGCTTCACGCTCAAGGCCGAGAGCCGCAGCGTGCGTTCGTATGCGTTCGACGAGCTGCTCGCCAAGGGGATGCAGAACGAGGTCTACAAGGCGACAAAGCAACGCCCCTGGGCGGAGCGCGCATCGCTCGAGGACTTCCTCAAGCTCAAGGTATACCTCGATCACATCTTCGCATCGGAGCTCGAGGGTGGCACACACCACCGCTCGCGCTACTTCCCGGACGATGTGTACCGACTGTTCGTGCGCATCCTGAAGGCGCTCGAGAAAGAGTTCCGCTACGAGGTCTCCGACCGCAAAGTGATCAAGCTCTACAAGCTGATTCGAACCCGCGCCTTCCTCTTCCATGGTGGCGTGGTGAGCAAATCGGACCTGCTGCTGCTGCGTTACATCTCGGACCGCGCCGAGGATCTCGACGCGATGCGCGATATGGTCGACAGAATGCTCAGCGTGGACTGATCTGAACCCGAGCACGCTCATTCCCCCATGCGGCGGTGACGAAATCGATGGACGCGATCGAGGAGAACCTTCAGAGTATTGCCTTGGAGGCCGAGGCGGAAGCGCTCGCCTGGCGGCGTGATCCGTCTGCGCCTGTCCCCGAGCGGGATCGGCGCAAGGTCGACCGAGGGATGGTCGAGAGTTATTTGCTCTCGGGGTTGCACTGGTCTGCGGTGCGTTGGCGCGAGCACCCCTCGTTGCTGGACCGCGGCGTGGAGTGTTACCGCTACCTTGCGGGTCGCTTCTTCGACCATGGTCGCCGTGACTTCATGCACCTGCCCTTGTTCCTGATCGTCGACCTGTTGGCGTTGATCGAACTTGGCGATCGAACCCCGTTCGCATCCGAAGGACAATCTCACACGTGGTCTCCCGAGGAGCGCCGCCTGCGGGTCGATTACGAGAACCTCCTGTTGGGCACCCTGCTCCAGGAGCCTTCATTTATCGAGGCGCGAGAGCGCCTGGCAACGCGTGGTGCGGTGCGCTATCGCGCCTCGCAACGGCTGGTCGAGCTCCTGTTGCAGACCTTCGGGCTGTATTACCCCGGCTGGCTGATCCTCGATCCTGCGCACCTGCGTGATATCGCGCCTCCGCCCGCCGAGGACATCTCTCCTGCACGACATATGGCGAGGCTCGACGAGCGCATCGACGATCCGCTCTTCTTCGCAGACGCGCTCGGGATGATGCTGCGTGGCATCTCGAACAACGTGTACTGGAAGGAGCTGCTCAAGTCCGAGGACCTGTTCGAGATCGAGAACTGGGCGATCCTCGACACGGAGGCGAAACGCATTGGCAGCCGCCAAATCGCCGAGATCGAGCGACGGTTGGGCGAGTTTCGATTGCCTCGCGTGCAGCTTCGCGATGAAGCGATGGAGGTCGAGACAGACTTCGACGATGACACCGTCTATCCGACGGGTGGGTTCTCGGGGCTAACCACCAAGGGTTCCTTCGAGAACCTGGTGCGCTCCGAGCTTGTCTACATGGGCGAGGGCGGTGACATCAGCCTGTTTGACCTGCGCTATGTCGAGAACGAGCTGCTCTTCTACATGCGCAACGATGGCGTCATGCGTCGCAAGCGACGCTTCGTGCACATCGTGCTCGACCTCGATGACGTCTTCCACTTCAAATCACCGGGCTACGACTACCCCTTCTCGACGTTGACGCAGGGATTGATCACGCGATTGACGCGCGACCTGCTCGAGACCTTCGAAGAGGACGCGGTCACAATCCAGTTGCACTACTTGCACAGGCCAAACAAGGCGCAAGATCCCGATACACAGCGCCGCGAGCTCGAGCGCATCCAACGAGAGTTGGCGCTCGTATCGCTGGTGCTCGGGCGAGAAGTGCGACAGGAGCGCGTGTTCGTCGAGCTCGTCGATGATATCGACCTCGAGGCGCTCCAGCACAGCAAAGGTCGCGTTTACGCGATCGCGCTCACGTTCAACAAGAAGAGCGAGGTCTTCTGGCGGGAGCTCTTCGACGACCTCGAGCATGCGCGCCCACCTGTTCTGGGCATCACGGTCCCCGTGGGCAGTGACAAACCAGAAGAGGCCGCGTTTGACAACGGGACCCCGCTCTATCTCCCATTGAGTGGCGCCCCGTTTGCCTCGGTGGCAGAGGTCAAGAACGAGCTCTTCTCGAGGATCATGAGCGGGCGCCGCTAAAACAGACGCGATCCGCGTGTTTCACGTGAAACAAAAATGAGGCGAGGCGAAGTGGGAACCCACTCCGCCTCGCCTCATTTTTGTCGTGCAGATGCGATGGTTTTGGTTCAGGGATACGCCGTATCGTCCTGCTCGTCGAGGTCGTCTCCGCCAAACGCATCCTCAGACGCGACCACGCTGGGGGTCGTGTGCTGCTCCCCTTTCGAGAGGGCCGCTTCCATCAACTCGCCCATCGGCTTTATCGCCATCTCGTCCAATCGCACGAGCTCCTGACCGCTCAAGGAAGGACCGCGCACGAAGTCGACCTTCATGGGGTCCATGAACTTGCCGCCGATGCTCATCCCGAAGTGGAGGTGGGGACCTGTGGAGCGACCTGTCGAGCCAACGCGTCCGATGATCGTCTTTTTGGTGACGGGGACACCGCGCTTGATCGAGTTGGGGATGTAAGAGAGGTGCGCATAGTGGGTGGTGTAGCCCTTCTTATGCTTGATCGACACGAGCTTGCCGTTGGCGCCCTTCCATCCTGCGAAGACAACCGTACCATCCGCGACCGCCATCACAGGCGTGCCCGTGGGAGCGCCGTAATCGACGCCGTTGTGCATCTTCCATCGCTTGAGCACCGGGTGAAAACGACGACCGTAGACGCTCGTGATGCGGACGTTGGAGAGCGGACTCTTCAAAAACTGTCGCTGGAGGCTCTTGCCCTTGTCATTGAAGTAGCCCTGGTCATCGTCGGTCGTCTCGTACCAGTAGGCGCTAACTTGCTTGGAGGGCGTGATGTAACGCGCGGCGAGAACGCGACCGTCGCGAAGCTCCTCGCCGTCGAGGTAGATCTTCTCGAAGACAAGTGAGAACCGGTCCCCGGGGCGAGTTTCTGCGCCGAAGTCGACTTCGTGCGAGAACACATCGATGAACTTGCCGACGATCGGCGCGCTCAGTCCAGCGTTCTCCATCGACTGCCACAAGCTCGTGGTGACGACGCCTGCGACCACTGTTTGTTTGATCTCGAGTGGGACCTGGACCTTCTCGCAAATGTAGGTCCCGTCAGGCTGGAGCCTGGTCTCCCAGATGTCTTCACGAGAGGTTTGGTAACGAAACCTCGTGATGTTTCCTTTCGCGTCCACGCTGGCGCTCCAGGAATCACCGGGGCGAGAGTGCCGAAAGTTGAACTTTTCGCCCGTGGCAGAAACCACGAGATGGATGTTTCGATTGCCAAGCCCTCGCCGCTGGAGCGCAGCGAACACAGACTCGTTCTTGGCGAGCTTGTCATCAAAATCGATCGCCTGGCCTTCGACCCAAACCTTGATCTCTTCAGGCTCTTCCTCGACATCTGCGGTTTGTGACTCTTCCTTGCTGGCGATCACCTCGATAGGAAGCAGGGAGGCATCCACGCTGGCCAGGACGCCAGCCTTTGCCGCGTCGATACTTCGCTCGACGTTTTGGACGTGGAGTTGTTCGAGCGCCTCATCGCTGGGTTGGCTGATCAACCAGTACACGAGCCCAGCCGTCAACAAGAAGGCAACCACGGTAATCCGCCGCGCGTTTTGCCCACGCTTACGCCGGAAACCTCGTTGATTGCGCAACAAGTCGTTCAGAAAAGGATCGTAACTCACGAACGTTCACCGCATCAGTTCAAGCCAGTTCGCCAGACAGACCATGAGAATCAAGGATGGTCATCTGACAGTTGCAACCGAGGAAGCAGACAGCAATCGCGAACCTGGTGCAAGGAGGGAACTTATTACCAGTGATAACCACGACTTGAAAGAGCAACCTCTCTGATCGCGAATCCGTGCGGCGAGAGGAGCCTCTTCAAACCGCTGCTCGCCGCACATCCACAGGGTAGGATGTTCCTTCCGAGGCAAGCACCAAGCCCTCCATTTCTGCCCCGATCATCTCATCCGGGTAGTGCACCACGAGCATCTTTTGGCGCAGCTCTCGAGGGAGCGCCATCAGCTTGTGCAATGGTGTGTGCGCGGCGCCAAGGCTCGATTCGTGGATGATAAGATCGGCGTCAGACAGCCACTCGATAAGGTCCTCGTCGTAAGCGGTGTCACACGAATATCCCAGCGTGGAGTGACCATCTGTAATGCGCATGGCCATGGCAGGGAGGTGGTGCTTTGTAGGCCGCGCGGTGATCTGGAACGGTCCAACCTCGAAGCTCGTGTTCCAGTCGACCTCGGTAACATCCAGGAAAGACTCGAGCGATTGCTCGTGGAAGGTGGTGCCATCCCACAGGACCTTGAGAGATGGCCTTAACCGTGGCCAGAGATCGACCGCGGTATCCGGCGAGGTGTAGAGCGACAGCTGGCGCTCGTGCGCGAACCTCAGGTAGCAGGCGAGCATCTCCAAACCGTTGACGTGATCTCCGTGGAGGTGTGTGAGCACCATCGCGTCGATATGGTGCGCATCGAGGGGATCGCCGTCGTGCTGAAAACCGGAGGTACGAAGCGCGCGTCGGTAACTGTCAGGGCAGTCGATGGCGAGGATGTAGTCATCCTTGCGCAACAAGAAATGCGTCCCCCAATGTTTGGTCGAAAACGCATCACCCACACCTGTCATCAATACTTCAAACATGCCTACCTCCGCTGGTTTGGTCTCGAACACAGCACAAAATGAATCAAACGCAGTGGTCCTGCAACCACGCGTCGTATTTCGGGCGAACCACCGACGACAGCCCGCGCGATCCTGGCACGAAATTTTCAATCATTTCGACGACTCGAACAATCAACCTGCATCGGTCTGACGGCAGCGATGTATCGAAGCGGGCTGAAAATTTCGTGCCAGGATCGCGCGGAACGCCAGCAATCGAGCCCATTCCGTTCCATCGGGAAGAAATCGAGAGCCGCGACGCAAGATCAGCAGTTAAATCCCCGAAAACAGTATTGCCTGCCTCGTCGTCTGGCCGTCGACGAGGTTGTGCCACGGATGCACCCTGCTCGTTTTGCGAGCAGCAAATCCGGCGAACCCGTTTTTTTCAATATCTTCCTGTCTGAAGGGGAGTGCTTGTTCCAAAGCGCGT
>JAYZVO010000110.1:0-3869 GCA_036155555.1 Myxococcota bacterium | reverse complement strand
CCTGCTCGAGCAGGGACGCCGCCATGGCGCAGACGCCCTCGAGACGCTTTGCGAGGAAGTCGCCGGTGTTCAGGCGCAATATGGGCGCCACTCGATCATTTGCTTTCGCTACGCGCACGACTTCACCTACGGCTATGACTGGGCCAAGTGGGTGGGCCGCGCGCCAGCCGAGCGCGAAGGCGCTGGCCCCTTCGACGCGCGCTTTATCCGTTACCTCGCGACGCGCGGCGCGGAGCTTGTCGAGCTCATCGCCACGGATGATGAAAAGTACCCCAAGCTCCCCTCTGGCAAGCCGCGAAACCCTTTTGGTTTCGCGCGTGAGCCTGGCCACGAGCGCTCGCTCTTTGCAGAGCTCGCTGCGCACGACGAGCTCCCGCTAAAGACATGGTTCACGGATGCTCCGCTTTTCTGGGATGGCGACTACGCGAACCTGCGCGAGCAGCGCGCGTGCGTGCTCGGCATCCCCACGCGCGCCAGCGCTCGCGAAGCATGAGGCGATGGGCAGACTCCCTTCGACAACTCCGACTCTGAGCGCGCGCTCTCTCACGCGCGTCTATGGCGAGGTGCGCGCGCTCGATGGCGTCGATCTCGATCTGTTTGGAGGCGAAGTCGTCGCGTTGCTCGGCGTGAATGGTGCCGGGAAGACGACGCTGATGCGCATTCTGTGCGGTCTGGATGCCCCCTCGACAAAAAAAGGCGTTTTGCGAACCTCGTCCTCGGCCTCTCTGCGCGAGGTCGTCGGTTATTGCCCTCAAGAGCTCACGATCTGGGGAGATCTCACCGCGAAGGAGCAGGTCGCGATGCTCGGCAGGCTTCATGGCGCGAGCGCGCGCGACGCGAGCGCGCGCGCGGACCATTTACTCTCGACCCTGGGGCTCGCCGAGCGCGCTGGCGCGCTCGCGTCGACGTTCTCGGGTGGGATGAAGCGCCGCCTCTCCATCGCCATGGCGCTCGTGCATGACCCGGAGGTCTTGATCCTCGATGAGGCCGAGGTCGGCCTCGATCCTCAAAGCCGCGTCAACCTGCGCTCGTTCATCACGCGGCTCGCCAGACAGGAGGGGAAGGCGATCTTGCTCTCCACGCACGGGATCGACGAGGTCGAGCGCATCGCCGACAGGGTGGTCATTCTCGATAAGGGAAAGGTCGTCGCCAGCGGCGCGCCAGATGAACTCGTCGAGGTTTTTGGGGGGCATGTCACCATCACCCTCGATCTCTCTGGCGAAGTCCTCTCGAGCGCCAATGGGAAGGCGCTGCTCGATGCCCTGGAGGCTTCTTTCGCGCGCGAACTCGACGTGAGCGAGGAGGGGCGCGTCCTGATTTCGCACGAGGGCGGGGCGGATGCGCTCGAGCAGGTCGCGGCGATGGCGCGAGAGCACGGCGTTCGCTGGCAACACCTCGGGGCGTCACGCCCTGGGCTCGAGGAGATCTTCCTCTCTCACACCACGGACGAGAAGCGGGGTGCGTATGAGCCTCGCTGATGTGTTCGTGCACACGCGCGTGATCTTCGAGAAGACCGCGCGGCAACAACTCCGGGATCGCGCGGGCCTCTTCCTCACGCTCGCCACGGCCCCTTTTTTCGTCCTCTTTTATGGGGCCGTGTTTTCGGGGGGAGAAGATGCTCCGAGGGTCGCCCTTCGGTGTGAAGCAGGCGTGAGCGAGGCGACCTGTTTGACGCTCCACCACGCGCTCGCTGTCCAGGAGTCTGCGGATGGCGCGCGCGAACAGACGCTCGATGTGTTCGCGGTGCCAGATGATGAAGCATCGATCGCGCGTGACCGAAGCAAACTCGAGCGAGGCGACTTCGATATGCTGGTCGTCATCGATGGTGGATTTCGGGAGAACCCTGCGCGCGTAAAGATCGTCGGGGACGCGAGCTCGGCCAGTTATCGCCTGGCGATGCAACGGGTGCAGCGCGGGTTGATGCAGGAGGTCATGGAGGCGCGTGAGCGTTCACCTGTGATTCTCTTCGAGCAAGAGACGCTCGGGCGCTCCGGTGCGCGCACGCGCTTCGAAGCCTATGTCCCGAGCTTGCTCGTCTTTGCCGTGATCATGCTCGTGTTCTCGTCATCGATGGCGGTGGCGCGCGAGGTCGAGGGGAGGACCTTCGAGCGTTTGTTGCTGACGGGGATGAAGCCTGTGCATTACCTGGCTGGCGTGAGCGCGGTGCAGGCGTTGCTCGGCGCGGCGACGGTTTCGCTCACCCTTGGCGTCGCGCTCGCGCTGGGGTTCGAGGCGCGCGGCTCGCTCTTGCTCGCGATGTCGGTCGCATCACTCGCGGGCGTGGCGTGTGTTGGCGTCGGCATGATCGCGGCGAGTCTGGCGAGAAGCGTGGCGCAGGCATTCCTCGTGGCGAGCTCGTTTATGTTCTTGCTGATGCTCTTCTCGGGGTTGCTCTTTCCTCTGCCGCGCATCTCCATGATTCATGCCTTCGGGCGCGATATCGGCCCCTTCGACCTCTTGCCCACGGTGCATGCTTCGCGAGCGATGGGGCGCGTGCTGACGCTCGGCGCTGGCGTCGACGAGATCCTCTTCGAGCTTATCTCGATGCTCCTGCTGGGCGCGTTCTTTTTCCTGTTGGGGTGGCGCATGTTCAGGGCGCGCCACGGCGTCGCAGGGAGGTTGGCGTGAGCAAAATTCGAGCCTGGATCAAGGCATCTCGCCTGACCTCCCAGTCCTACATCGCGCTCCCGTTGATGTTGGGTCAACTGCTGGCGTTGCACCTGACGCAGCAATGGAGCTGGGCTGTCTTTGCGCTGGTGCAGCTCTTCGGGATCTTCGACCAGCTCTACATCGTCTACGCCAATGATTACGCCGACGTCGAGACGGACATGGACAACCAGACCTCGACGCTCTTTTCGGGGGGCTCGCGCGTGCTCGTCGATGGTGGCCTGGCGCGCGAAGACCTCGGTCGAGGCGCGCTCTTCATGGCCATCTGCTGCGCTGTGATCGGGGGCATCCTCTCGTTTGCCTTCGGCGCGTTTCCTGTGTTGGGGTTGGTGTTGCTCGGGCTCGGGTTGTTGTGGGCGTACAGCTATCCTCCTATCGAGCTTTCGTATCGTGGGGGTGGGGAGTTCTTGCAGATGCTCGGCGTGGGTGCGGTGCTCCCATTGATCGGATTCTGCGCGCAGGCCGGGGCGCTGACGCAGTTTCCATGGAGGCTTTTGGCGGTCACGTTGCCGCTGTCGTTGGCGACGGCGATGTGCACGGCGCTCCCGGATGAACCCTCGGATCGACGCGCGGACAAGCGCACGAGCACGGTGTTGCTCGGGCCGCTGTTCGCGCGCGTGATGATCTTTGTGCTGAATGTTTCGGGGCTCTTGGCGATGGCGTTTTTGTTTCCTGCAAAACTCGCTTCACTCGAGCTTCCTGTGCGCGGGCTGTTGTTGCTCCCTGGGGTTGCCACGTTGGCGCTCTTGCTGTTTGTCAGGAGCGCGCCTGCGGGCTCGCGCCGCGTGGTCGCCTACGTGATCCTCGGCGCGCTCGCCAACCTCGGCCTCGTCGGCGGGTTGGTTTTTGTCCTGGGCGCGAAGCTACTGGAGGGAGCGTGAGCGGGTACTCGTTCCTGACGCTCTCGCTGATCCTGGCGTTGCCTGGCGCGATGGTGTTTGTGCTGCGGCGAGATTTGAGGGTGATGATTGGCTGGATGGCGCTGGCGAGTGTTCCGTTCGCGTGGACCGAGCTGCTCTTTTACCCGACCTACTGGAAGCCAAAGTTTCTCTTCGATCTGATCGATGTCATCGGCTTCGGGATCGAGGATGTGCTGTTCGTGGTGGGGTTGGCGGCGTTCTCATCGACATCGTGGGCGTTTGCCTCGGGGCAAACGCTGCGAGAGCATGGAGAGGGCAGCAGAAGTGCGCTCGAGCGCACTT
>JAYZVO010000109.1:0-3734 GCA_036155555.1 Myxococcota bacterium | reverse complement strand
CCAAGTGTGGAATGGCCCGCTCTTCCAATGAGGTGGAGAGGGGCTCGTGTGCTGACTGCCAGGCGTTAGCCAGTCAGCACACGAGTGCCTCTCGCGCTTTGCGATGGGTTTGGGTGGGGGAGTGTGTTTTGGCGTTCTTCCTTTTTAAGAAGAACGCCGAAGGGAGCGGCGCTCAGGCGGCGCTCCTCGTGATGTAGGAGATCACAGCGGCTTCGCGACGCATGGGCATGAGCGCGAGCGTGTCACGTGAATCCCCCTGGATGAACATCAGGGCGTGCTCGGGCTCGCCCTTCTTCAACCTGAACGTGACCCTGTGGCTCTCCTTGAGCAGCGCGAGCGCTTTATCCAGGTAGCCATGGCAAACGGACACGAGCAGGTCTTCCTCGAGGTCGTGTTTCACGTCGAGAGGACGCGTGACGATCCTCTGAGGGCCAAAGACAAGCGCGCTGGCTTCGCCGCTTGTCGAGACATGGAGGTAGAGTTGATCCGCGAGCGTCAGGTGTTCTTTGAGCTCGAGCACGGTGTCGTGCAAGGAGGCGTGGGAGAACGTGAGCTCGACCTCTTCGCGCTCCTGATCGAGCAGACACAGCAAGTTTGGCGAGGTGTGTTGATTCAGCGGGAAGGTGAGCCTGAACGCGCTCGAGTACACCACGACGCTCTCTTGCTGCACCACCAACGTCGACGGCTCGCGCTCGAGCACCCTGCGCGCGAGCGCGAGGTCCTTGGCCTGAATCATGAGCTCGCGCTCTCCGAGCGCGGCGATGTCAGGGATCGCGTGGGAGAGGTCCTCGTGCTCGTAGATGAAGTGGTGGGTGTAGGCGAGGAGGTGTCTGGCGGTGAGCTTGCAGCAGGTCATGTTCGGCCACGCGCGATCTTTGGAGGCGAAGGGGAGCGCGTTCTTCAGGACGTTGGCGAACTTCTGGCTGTTCAGCGCGAGCTCGAGCGCGCCTTCTTCGTTTTCGTGGGAGAGTTGTGAGAGCCCGTGGTTGACGGGGAGAAGGTGTGTTTCGCCTGTGGTTTCGTTCTCGAACGTGAGCGTGTGTGTTCCTGGCGCCATGTCGAGCACGAGGGTGTCTTTCTTTCGGCCAGCAGGGAGCAGGGCGAGCAAGCGCTTTGCCTCGATGGTCAAGGGCGCCACTTCGCCGTCTGCGCTCGAGGAGATGAGGCAGGGGACAAACAGACTCGACGTGCTCAGGCCGATCTTGCCGTGGTTCTCGAACATGGTCAGCGTGAGCTGGTTGTTACTGGCGCGAAGGTCGAGCATCTGAGCTCGTCCGTAGCGCGAGGTGAGGTGGAGAATGTGGGCGCGAAGTGTGTGGAGCTTGAGCTTGATCATGGCGTCATTCCTTGTCTTGTCGATGAGGTCGTTTCAAACGAGGGGTAGGTTGAAAAATCAGTCGATGAAGTGATGTCCGAGCTTCTCGGCGTGCACCTCGAGCTCCTGCATCGCGCGGTAAGCCTTGCGAAAAAGGTGGCTGTATTCGCAGATGCAGCGCTCCTGTGAGACCGTGCGGCAAGCGCTGTACTCGAGGTTGTGCTTTGCCTCGGCCCAGGTCGTATGCGCGCCCTTGAGGTGCGTGAGCAGCTCGAGCGTCTCCTCCTTTGTCTCGGGGAGGTCGAAAAATACGGGGGTGAGAAAGCGTTTGATGTCTTTGATATCCACGATGCGCTCCTTTGGGTGGGCATGCCGTTTTGGTGTGTTCAAGGCATGTGATGTGGAGCGTGTGGTGGGTGCTCCCCATCAGCCTCACTTGTGAAAGGCTGATGGGGAGGGCGCGCCAGGCTGTATGTTCACGCAGCGGCGCTGGTGTCCTCTTCCTGTGCGATGAGCGCCTCGATCCAGTCGCAGGCTTCACAGGCGAGCGCCCAGGCATCGAAGATAAAGCGCTCGTCTTGCTCGAGCTCTGTAAGCCAGCTCTTGAGGTAGGCCGCGTGTTGTCTGGCGTGTTCTTTCGCCATCTCGTCCGGCTCACCAGCGCTGGTGAGGCCAAACCGCATCCCGAGCATGGCGGCGCCAAGCTCTGCGACGAGCTCCTCGAAGGCGTAGTCTCTCGAGCCGAACCTGTTGGCGAGCTTTCGATTCAGGCGGGAGGTGTGGCCGGTGGCGTGGGTGAGCTCGTGGAGCCAGACGCGCCACCAGTCCTGCGAGCGGTAGAAGTGCTTCATCGGTGGCATCTGGATGCGATCGAGCGCGCTGCTGTAGCTCGCCTTGTCGCCGTCGATGCAGGGAATGGGAGAGGCGTCAAACAGGGCGGAGAGCTCTTCGGGGACGTCGGTGACTTCCTGGTCTTCGACGAGCTCGGGCTCTTCAAACGCGATGCCCTCGCACTGGCTCGTGTGAAAGAGCTGGAAGTGCTTGAGCAGCGGGTAGAACGCCTCCTCCTCGTCCTCGCTGGCGTCGTCCTGCTTTGCCTTGACCATGTTGTAATAGACGCACGTGATGCTTTTCTCACCAGGCTTGACGCTGCCTCCAAGTTTCTTGGCCTGGCGAAACGTCAGCCACGCGCCTCCAGTGACGCCGAGCTGCCACGCGCGCAGCGTGAGTAGAAAGACGTTGATCCCCTTGTAGGGCTTTGATGTGTGCGCGTTGTAGGGCTTGTTCAGCGAACGCCAGGGCATCTGCCAGGGCTCGAGATCCTCGCACTCGCTGAGCATGGCGGTGAGTTGCTCGCGGACACGATCGCGGACATTCAGGCGGCTCTTCTTTCCCATCGGTCTCTCCTTGAAGCGAAAAGTGGTTTTGCTTTGGTGAGAGGAGGGAGTCTTTGGCGCGGTCGCCTCGTCTCCTCCTCACATCGTGAGAAAGAGGAGGAGACGAGGTGGCTGCGTGCGGAGAAAACGTGAAGAGATGCGTTCGCACGCCTTTCTCTTATGCGGATGAAGGTAGAGAGGTATCCGAGCGCGAAAAATTGGGCGTGTGAGATCAAAAAAAGTGGCTTTGAGACTTTGTGACTTCACAAGATATGGTGTCCAGCCCCGAAAAGCAGGTCCAGGGAAAAAGTTAGTCGGCCAAGTGTGACTGCTGAAACCAGCAGCCGCGTTGTTTCTCGTGAAGTGCGTATTGATGAGGCGTCATCATGCCGAGCGAGCCATGTGGCCTGACTTGGTTGTAAGTCTCCCGCCACTGCTCACACACGACCTGGGCTTCCAATAAGTTGCCCCACACTTCTCGGCTCAACACCTCTTCCACGAGGATTCCGTTGAACCGCTCGTTCTTCCCGTTCTGCCACGGCGAGCCGGGCGCTATCAGCGCAACCTCGCTTCCCACCGCGCTCATCGCCTCTTCGAGAAGATGCCCGGCGAACTCGCTTCTGTTGTCACCGCGGACGAGGGCCGGAATCCCTCGCTTCTTAAACAACCCCAACAGCACGCCGCGTACATCCGCTGCCCCCATCTTGCGCTCGACCCTGACCGCCAGGGCTTCTCGCGTGTGCTCATCGAGCACCGTCAGGATCTTGAGCGACTTCGCTGGCTGACGAAATCGAGCGCCCAGACCTCGTTTCCCTGGCTTGCCTTGCGGATGTAGCAGGCGTTGCGGGTGTCACCGCTGGCCTTCTTCGCCTTCTTCGTCCTTTTCGGGCAGAGCCAGCCGTTCTGCTTGCAAAGACGGTAGGTTCGCTTGGGGTTGATGTGAAAGCCATCGTTTCTGAGCAAACCGGTCATCTTCCCGTATCCCCAGGTAGGATGAGCGCGCTTGTGTTGGGCGAGCCTGTCGATGATGACCGCCTCCATCT
>JAYZVO010000108.1:0-5149 GCA_036155555.1 Myxococcota bacterium | reverse complement strand
CGGCCGGCTCGGCTAATCCTTACCGCGCGCGGCGCTACCCCCCGCGCCGCTCGCGGCGTGAGCGCTCGTGTTTTCGCGCGCTCTCGCCGCGGGCGGCGCGCCGCCAATCGATACAGGGACGCCCGCCGAAGGCGCGACTTCGGCCATGTCGAGAACAAGGCTTTGTTCCCGGCATCAGATCGCGAAACGAACGTGACCTCTCGATGTGGTAAGAGGTTGGATTCTTGCCGCATCGGGAATTGAGAGAGCCCGAGCGGCCTCGATCTGTCCTCCCCCGGCTGATCCTTGCCCGCTTCTGCGCTCGATGTGCTCGAAGCATTTGCTTCGAGACCAACAAGGAGCTGATGCGATGTTTTCGGCAAGTGGTATCGCCAGTGGGTTGGACACCAACTCCCTCGTCCGACAATTGATCTCGATCGAGCGCCAGCCGATCACGAAACTCCAGGCCAAGCGCTCGGCGATCAGCACCCAGGTCAGTGATCTCGGCAAGTTCTCCTCACAGCTCAAGGAGCTCGAGGATATGATGTCCGAGATCAGCACCTCGGCTAGCTTGCTCGCGAGCAAGGTCTCCTCTTCTGACGAGGAGGTCGTCAACGCGACCTCCACTGGAGACGCCGTTCAGGGGAGTTGGGAGGTCGAGGTCACGCAGCTCGCGCGCAAGGAGCGCAACTCCTCCTCGAGCTATGGCACCGCCCAGGACGAGGTCCGCGAGGGGACCTTGACCATCGAGGTCTTTGGCGAGGACGCCGTCGATGTGACCATCGGCGCAGGCGCCACGCTCGAAGAGGTTCGCGATGCCATCAACGCATCGGGCGCGCAGGTCTCCGCGAGTATTCTGAACACAGGCAGCGGCTCCCAGCTCCAGATCACCTCGCTCAAGGAGGGCTACGATCCGACCGCTGGTGGAGAGGGCGGCCTGCTCGATCCAAATGATCCGTTAGGGTTGTTGGACCCGCTGTTCGACATCGGCAACGCTGTGAAGCTGACTGAATCTTACACGGGCGTGACCGGGCAATCGCTCGGGATGACCCAGACGCAAGAAGCGCGCAACGCCGAGTTCAGCGTCGATGGCAACGATATGGTCGCCACGAGCAACTCGGTCTCGGATGTCATCCAGGGGCTCACGCTCGACTTGAAGGATGTCACCACCGAGCCGGTGCAGATCGAGGTCGAGGGAGACAACGAGCAAGTCACCGAGAACATCAAGGGGCTCGTCAACAAGTACAACGACCTCCGAAAGACGATCGACAAGATCGGCAAGAATGACGCGAGCTTCGCGCGCAATGCCAACCGCGCCTTGAGCCAGGCGTTCTCCGGCGCCGAGTCCTCTTCGTCGGACACCTACGTCAACCTCTCCTCGCTCGGGATCAAGACCGATTACAACACGGGCAACCTGACCGTCGACGAGACCAAGCTCTCCGATGCGCTCTCGAGCGAGCCGAGCGCCATCACCTCGCTCTTTTTGGACGACACCGATGGCGTCATGACGAGACTTCAGGGCGTCGTCGACGAGTACACCACGAGCTTTGATGGACTCATCGCGCTGAGCAAGGAGACGCTCAACAGCCGCAGCGACACGATCACAGACCAGATCGATCGCCTCGAGCTGCGGATCGACGCCAAGGAAGAGCGAATGCGCGCCCAGTTCACGGCCATGGAGACCTTCATCTCCGAGATGAATAACCTCTCGATGCGCGTCGCTGGGTTCCTGCCAAGCTACTGATTTCGATACATCACTGGACAACCTCGGTTCAGAAAAACAAGCGGCGAGAGCAGAGGGGCGCACCCATGCTCTCGCCGCTTGTTTTCTTGCGGCCCAGGGGCAAAATTTGCCCTCTCAAGAAGTCTCCTGCCCGAGTCGATAACCAGGGTGTAGTCGCCCACACGCGCGGCTGCTCACCACACCGACACCTCGCCAGCCTGGCGAGTGAACATCAGGATCAAGGAGAAAGAATCGATGCGAGCGAGCAATGCTTATCGAAAGATCGCCGTCCAGACCAGCGATCCTCGCGAGCTCGTCGTGATGCTCTACGACGGGTTCCTGCGTTTTGCCTTCAAGGCGCGCGCCGCCATGATGCGCGAGCAACCTGTCGAGGTCACGCAAGCCACCGGGAGGGCGCTGGCCATCATCACCGAGCTCTTGAACACGCTCGACCACAACCCCGAACCCGAGCTCAGTCGACAGCTCGAGGCGCTCTACCTCTACATCAGTGATCGACTCCTCAAGGTCAGCCTTCACCAGGACATCGAAGTCCTCGACGAAGTGATCGGCTTGATGAGCGAACTGCGCGGCGCATGGGCGCAGGCGCTCGAACAACTGCGGCGCGACGAGGCCGCTTGAACCCGAGGACAGGCTGTCCTTGTTGGAGGTCACGGTCATGACACTCGCAGTCGAGATCAAGACATTGGAGACGATCGAGGACGAGCAGCTGCTCTCCCTGACGATCGAGGTTTATGAAGACGCGCTCCAGGCGCTCGAGCATCAGGATGCATCACAGCTCAACACCTGCCTTCGCAACCGTCGCAGGTTGCTCGAACGCATCAAGGACCGATCCAATGAAGGATGGGAGCGCGCGCCGCTCGATCTGTTGCAACCGCTATTCGAAGAGCTCCGAGACGCCGAAGCCCGGTTTATCAGGGCCCTCGATTCGAGCGTCAACCGCATGCGCGGTGAGATGATGAACAACCGAGAACATCGCAAGGCGCGCCAGGTTTACGGCGCCTCGGGGAGGACGCGATGATCACTGCGTGGAGCTTGCTCCAGGTTTCCTTTGCCTTCGCCATCGCGGGGTGGTCCACCGGCGCTGCGTCCACGCCCGCGCCGAGCCGCGTCGCGCTCGATGATGTGTTCGCCACCATGCGCAGCATGACCGTCTTGACCATGCCGGAAGGGGACACGCCAAAGAGCGAGCGCGTGCGCTTTGATCCCTACACGCGCACCGTCGAGATCACGCTCGCGGGGACCTCGCCGACATGGCGCCAGGAGCTGCTCGAGCGCGCGACGAGTTCTCCGCAAATCGGCGCGATGACCTGGCGAGAGGATCGCCAGGTCACCCTCTGGTTGCGCTCGATGCGCGTCGACGCCGCGCTCGTCAAACCGCAACAGAATGGCCCCACCCAGCTCGTGCTCGGGGAACCTCGCGAACGCCGCAACGCACGCGCGACCTGGTTCGGTGAGCTCTGCATCGCGAGCACCCCTGCTGGCGAGCACCCGATCTACAAGAAGGCGCTCAAGACAAGTTGTGAGGGTACGCTCGAGGGAGAGCAGATCCACGCGTTGACCTCGGCTGTGCTCGACGAGCTCTCGACGAGAGCGCGCGATCTCTTGCTCGCCGAGGTCGGTGATCCCGACGCGCTCTCCTACGAGCAGATCCTCCAGAATAACCCGACCGCGCGCGGTTTTCGCGCGCAGGTTTATCTCTCCATGGCGCTCGTCGCGCTCGAGCGCGACGAGCTCGAGCGAGCCCTGGAGCTGTTCTCGACCATGACGTCGCTCGCGCGCGGCGAGGACATCTGGCGCAATCCGGACAGGTCCATCGAGACGACGCTGAACGCGTTGATGGAAGGTGTGCTGGTGCGCGCCATCGAGGCGAGGTTGTTGTCGGGGGATGACAAGGGCGCGACAGAGCACTTCGAGCGTTACCGGCGCATTCTGACAAAGGAGAACACGCCAGCCTTGCTCCGAAAGCTCGCCATGGCATACCGACGCCAGGATCGCCCAGGCGTCGCCGCCAAGCTCTACCAACAGGCGCTCGCGCTCTCATCACAGCGTGCGCGACCCGAGCAGGACGAGCGCCGCGCGATCATCGGCGAGCTCGCCACGACATACCTCGAGAACAATGACGCCTTCCGCGCCAACGCCGTGGCGCTCTGGGTCGAGGAGGAGGGGGATGGGAAGCAAATCGATCCCTCCTTCGATGTCCTGACGCGTTGGGTCTACGCCAAACGAACGTGCCCGATGCCGACGCTCGACAAGGATGGCGAGGTCGTCCAAAACCCCACCAATGCTTGCATCGAGGCGATCAAGCCTGCGGCGAGTATGCACCCCGATTTGTTCTACTCGCCGCAACGCCGAGCCCAGTTTGTCTGGGGCATGAGCACGCGCGGGAGCGCCTCGATCACGTCGCGTTGATGGCGCGAGGCGTTTAGAATGAAAGCTGTCGAGGGGAGGGGCGCCTGTTCGCGCTCCTGACCTCGGCGGTTTTTTTCCTGATCCTTTGTTTGGCGTGTTGGAGGTCATCGCGCATGGCGATGATTTCGTTATGGATCTTTTGCTCGAGCCGATAACCTCTCCTGTGCGTCGACCTCAACCTCTGAGCGCGCACTTCGCTTAACATGAACTCCATGTCTGGCTCGAAGAAGAGGTCCGAGAGATCCTCGTCGAGCATCTTGCTTGCCTGCTCGATGTTGCCATTGATGCGCAAGATCTCCTCCTGGATCTCGTAGAGCTCGCGGCGCTTTTCAGCCTCCCCCACATCATCCATATCCGCGACCGCGTCGGCGATCTTCGAGACGTCGAGCTTCGACCAGCTGATGGCGGCCTCGATGTTTCCTTCGAGCGCGGTCATCAGGAGCGTCGTATCACTCAATAGAGACGCGGCAGCCTTTCGGCGCTCTGCCAGCGGCTTGGATTGGAGCGCTTCGACCTGCTTCGCCAGGCTGTAGGCTTGATACCCTGGGCCGCCGGTGTATTCGCAGTCATTACAGCGATAAACCCCGTCCGCGACCTTGGCGACATCCCTCGAGTCGCACGCTATGCACACATCCTCTCGCGAGCCGTTTGGAACACTGCCCGCCGAGCCGTGAATCGAGCGCGAGATGCTCTCGAAGAAGGCGTCGACCTTGGCCCTCCCTTTCCTCGTCTTCGAATAATGAGTGAGGGCGATAAAGCCCAGGCATACGAGCGCGAGCACCAGCTCCAGGAGAATCTCTATGGGGTCCATCGTGTCCTTTCCTCGGCAAGAGACTCCTCGACACTAATGAGTGATGTTGTTTTGGAAAAATAGAAAATATATCTCGTTTTGTTGTGTTTGGTCTAATGGTTGATTGGCCAGAACACTTCGCGTTTCTTTCCTGGGAGATCGCCGAGCGCCCGCTCGCAAAGAAGCCGCCGCCAAATTTATGTGGACGGTCGCAGTCGACTGAAACC
>JAYZVO010000107.1:0-2627 GCA_036155555.1 Myxococcota bacterium | reverse complement strand
TTTTTGATTAGGTTTTAACACTAGGGGGTGCGGCGCCCCCACGGTGGGTGGGCGCCGCTTCTCTTTTTTACACGTGATTTATTCTCGAAGATGTGGAGCTGCATTCGATGAACTTGCCGAAGCTCTGCGCCAGGAAGGCGCCTCTCCTTTGCTCTCTGGTCCTCGGCGCGACCCTGTTTAGCACGCCAGCGTTGGCGCAGCAGGACGTCGCGGCCACGCCGAGCGACGGCATCCCGCTCGCAGACCGCTCCATCACCGCGCAGGACGATGCAGCGAGCGTCGAGGTCAACCCGGCCGGGTTGAGCTTCATGCGAAACGCCGAGTTCCAATACAACCTGCACCTCGCCACGGCAGACTTCGAGCGCACCGTCGACGCAGGCCACGCGCTCTTTCTGGCCGCAGGGCTCGGAGGCATCGGCGTGGGCTTTGGCGCCCAGGCGCTCTACTCGCCAGGTATCGGCGGCCCCGACGTCTCGGGGGATTACCGCAAGTACACGCTGGCCGCAGCGCTCGGCGATGGCAACACCGTCAGCGTGGGCTTCGGGCTCAACCTCTTTGGCTCCGATTCGAGCAAGACGCTCGACAAGCTCAAGACGCTGGATGCTGGCGCGCAGCTTCGCCTGAACCAGTATGTCGCGCTCGGCCTCTTCGCGCGCGACCTGAACTCGGCCTTCCTCGAAGAGGACATCGCCCTCCCCGTCCGATACGGCATGGGCGGCTTGCTCCGCTTGTGGGATGGGCGCATCCAGCTCGACCAGGAGCTCGGCTACACGCAAGGCTCTCGCTTCATCGACCTGACCTCGAGGATCGTCCTCGAGTTCGTCGATGGCTTGCGCATCTTCGGTCGCGGAGAGTTCTCCGTGACGACGGATCAAGCCGTGGCAGAGAGCGCGGTGCTAGGCGTGGTGGCAGGTCTCGAGCTTAGCCTCGGGAGCTTTGGCGTGATGGGCGGCGCGACGACCCAGTTCGAGAACGGCGCGGCCATCTCCGGCCAGAGCTACAGCGTCTGGGCCGCGAACAACAAGAAGCGTAGCCTCGTCGATATCAACGAGCGCTGGATCTTGCTCGAGATGACTGGTGGCTTCCAGGATCTTCCCTCGGGCGGACTCTTTGGCTCGAGCAGCCAGAACTTCACCGAGCTGCTCGTCTCACTCGACGAGATCCTCGCCGACGACAGTATCGAAGGGGTCGTCCTCAACATCGCAGATCCCGGCCTCGGCTGGGGGCAAACCTGGGAGATCATCGACCGCCTCGAAGCGCTCAAGAAAGCGGGCAAGAAGACCGTCGCAGTCCTCCAGGCCGCGAGCACCAGGTCGGTCATGATCGGCTCCTCGGCGGACAAGCTCTGGATGACGCCAAACATCGTCTACGAACCGACGGGCGTCTTCGGTCAGATCCTGAACTACCAGCAAGCGTTCGAGAAACTCGGCCTCGAGGCCGAGTTCCTGCGCGTGCGTGACTACAAATCCTCGCCAGAAGCCTACGTCAACGCCAAGCCGAGCAAGGAGAGCCTGGAGCAAACGGGCGCCTACATCGACATGCTCTACAAGGGGGTCATCTCCACCATCGCCACAGGTCGCGGCAAGTCCGAGGACGAGGTCAAGGCGATGATCGACAGCGTCCCGCTCTACCCTGACGAGGCGGTCAAGCAAGGCTACGTCGACGCCATCATCTACCCAGACGAGGTCAAGGATCAGCTCAAGGCGACGTTCGGGAAGAAGATCTCTCTCAAGGAAGGCTTCCGCGCAGCGCCCACGAGCGAGGAGCGCTGGGAGCGCAGCCCCGAGGTCGCCATCCTCGTCATCAGCGGCGCGATCGTGGCGGGCAACTCCGGCGCATCACCGCTCGGCGATGGCGCGCTCTCTGGCGCGAACACCGTCATCGGTTCGATCGAGCGACTCCGCAAGGATCGCAACGTCAAGGCCGTGGTCCTTCGCGTCGACAGCCCAGGTGGCAGCGCGCTCGCCAGCGACCAGATCTACCGCGAGCTCAGGCGCCTGGCGCAGAAGAAGCCCGTCATCACCAGCATGGGGAACATCGCCGCGTCGGGTGGTTACTACGTCGCCGCAGGCACCGAAGAGATCCTCGCCACGCCGATGACGCTCACCGGCTCCATCGGTATCTTCGCGGGCAAGTTCTCGCTCGGCTCCATCGGCGGCAAGTACGGCATCAACATCACCGATGTCCCACGCGGCGAGCGCTCGGGCGCATACTCGCTGTGGACGCCGTTTAACGAGGAGCAGCGCGCGTTTGTCGCGAAGTACATCGCCTACCTCTACAGGTTGTTCCTCGAGCAAGTCGCCCACACGCGCCCGCTGACCGCGGACGAGGTTGACCTCGTCGCCAGAGGTCATGTCTGGGGAGGCAAGGACGCGCTCGATCGCAAGCTCGTCGACAGGAACGGTGGCCTCATCCAGGCGATTCGCCGCGCCGAAGAGCTGGCCGGGTTGCAACCTCGCCAGGCGCGCTACGAGCTCTACCCACGCGTTGGCGCGTCGCTCTCCTCGGTGCAGGGAACGCGCGCGTATGACTGGGTCAAGGGCTGGATCACCGAGCGCACCGAGGCGCTCGAGAAGCAGAACGCACTCGCGCTGCCGTTGGTCAAGCTCATCGAGTCGATCGGGACC
>JAYZVO010000106.1:0-13105 GCA_036155555.1 Myxococcota bacterium | reverse complement strand
CATCGGCCCCACCGTCCTGCGCGGCTACGTCGGGATGTGACCCCCTCTTCGCGCACCACTGACGATACCCCCGGCGATGCGGGGGCCGTTTTTGGAACCCCACAAAAGATGGGCGCCCCCCAGAAGCCCCGGGGGGGGGGATTTTTTTTGGGGTTACAAAAATGGTGCCAGCCTCGCCGGGGGTATCGTCAGTGGTGCGCGAAGAGGGGGTCACATCCCGACGTAGCCGCGCAGGACGGTGGGGCCGATGTAGATCATCCAGCAGGTGGCGACGATGATAAAGAGGATCAGGATCGGGTTGAGGATATTCTCGACGCGGATCTTGTCGACGTGAACGACCTCGCCGTCGATGGAGAGCTCGCAGGTAGGGCGAAAGCCAAAGAGGGAGAGGATGTTGGCCTCGATGTGGTGTGTGTCGACCTCATCGGAGTCGGGCTGTTCCTGTTCGACGATCGCTTCGAGCTTGGGGCGGACGCGAGGTCCGCCGTTGATGTCGACGCGTTCATCGTCGAGCCAGAGCTCGTAGTGTGGGGCGAGGAAGAGGTAACGTCCTCCCCAGTTGCCCGTGACCTTGAGGGTATGCCCTCTCCACTCTTTCTCCATCTTCTGCCACCTCGTTTGACGTGGGGGATGGCTTTATCGCCAGCCCGAGCATCGATTATAGCGTAGCGAGAGGGGCTTGGCCAAGAGCGCGAGCAGATCACGTCTCGGTGGGAGGGGTTTGTTTCGCGAGGTCGCTCGCGTTGACGAGGATGAAGGGCTTGTGGACGTGGTCAGCGAAGTGGCAGTTATCCTCGATAGATTTTTCTGTGTAAGGGGGATGTCGGCAATCGAGGACATCGGACCAGCCGCGGACGTGCTCGGGGAAGTAGGGTTCGCCGTTGACGATCTCGACCTCGGAGTCGCGTTGCGCGGTTTTGGTGTCGTAGAGGAAGAGTTGGGTGTCGCTGTTGGCCATGCTGGAGATCTCCATGTGGCTCGAGGGTCAGATGGGTCGATAAGGGGCGTATGCGGCGGTCGAAACAGGCGCGCACAACGTGGGCAAGAATGTACAGATTTCACTCCTGGGGACAAGAGAAAAGCCGCGCGCGTGCTGGGGAGGAGGAAGAGGATAATTTTTTTGTCATCCTCACTTCTTGTGGCATGATGACGGTGAGGAGTCAGCCAAAGGAACCAGGAAACCGATCGAGAAGAGATCCACTTGGGACCTGAAGCTCGGGCTCTTATCGAGCGCGGTGCGAGGGCGCCAACACGACGTGAAGATGCGTGTGAAAGCAACCTCTTACCTCGGGTGAAGAGCGCCGCGAAGGCGGGCCATTTGCCACCTTGGGATGCGCGGATCGAGATGCGGGTGAGCCGCATGTTTCGGGCATATTCGCTACATTGGATAGATGGCGAGTCGTTGACCTCCTCCTATCTGCGTGGCAGGATAATGATGCTCGAAGGTACTGAAAAGATAACACATTGAGACGATCACGAGGGTTGCACCCATGGCCAAGGGAAAGCACTGCTTGGGGCTGGATATCGGCTCGAGCTCGGTCAAATTGTGCGTGCTCAAGGGCACCAAGCGCGGGCTCGCGCTCGAAACGTTCGACTACACGGCCTTGCCGCCGGAGACGATCGTGGATGGCGCGTTGCTCAACGCATCGGTAGTTGCCGATGCGATCGCCGAGTTGTTGGCACGCCACAAGGTTCGTCTCAAGGAGACGGCCATGAGCGTGGCGGGCAACACGGTGATCATCCGTAAGATCACGCTGCCGCTGATGACCAAGGAGGAGCTCGCCGAGTCCATCCAGTGGGAAGCAGAGCAGTACATCCCCTTCGACATCAAAGAGGTGTTCATCGGGCACGAGGTGATCAAGCCTCGAACCGAGCAGGGGCAGATGGACGTGGTGCTCGTGGCGGCGAAGAAGGACATGATCGCCGACTACGAGGGCGTCTGCATCGACGTGGGGTTAAAGCCGCGAGTGATGGACGTGGACGCGTTCGCCATGCAGAACGCCTACGAGGTCAACTATGGCTTCGTGCAGGGCGAGACGGTGGTCTTGTTGGATGTCGGCAACTCGGTGGTGACGATGAACGTGGTGACCGATGGGATCACGATGTTCACGCGTGACCTGAGCCTTGGCGGCGCGGACATCACCGAAGAGATTCAGAAACAGCTCAACATCACCTACCAGGAGGCCGAGCTCTACAAGATGGGCGGCTCTCCAGGTGCCACGGGTGACGAGGTCTTGCCTCACGAGGTCGAGAAGATCATCGGGGAGAAGGCCGAGGATATCGCCAACGAGATCCAGCGATCGCTCGACTTCTACGCGGCGACCGCGTCGGACTCGAGGATCGACAAGATCATGGTCTCGGGTGGAACGGCAGCGATTCCGAGTCTGGTGCGCACGATCGAGCGCGTCAGCGGAATCCCGGCCGAGCTCATCAACCCGTTCCGCAACATTTCCTATGACGAGCGTCAGTTCTCGGCCGCTCGCATCAAGAAGCTCGCGCCGATCGCCACGGTCGCAGTAGGGCTCGCACTTCGGAGGACGAACGAGTCATGATTCGGATCAACCTGTTACCGGTAAGCGATGAAGAAGTCATCACACAGGCTCGAATCCAGCTCTTGCTCTTTGTGGGCCTGCTGGTGATCGAGGCGATCGTGCTCTTCTTGATCTTCGCCTCGAACAACTCCGAGATCGAGGAACTCGATACGGAGCTTAACAAGAAGCGAGCCGTCGTCGCGCAGATCAAAAAGGATGTGCAGGACGCCGACGCGCTCAAGAAGGAGACCGAGAAGCTCGAGAAGCAGCTCGATGTCCTCAACCAGCTCAAGCAAAAGCGTTCTGGCCCCGTCAGGGTCCTGGACGAGCTCCAGTCGATCATGAGTCCTCCTCGTGACGAGGAAGATCGCTTCGCGCAGTTGCAGAAGAACTGGAACGTGGAGTGGGACACTCGCCGCCTCTGGATTCACCAACTCGAGGAGGCGGGCGGAATGTTCGAGCTCTCGGGTGGTGCGGTCAACGCGGATGATGTGGCCGAGTTCCTCCAGCGCCTTAACACTGCCGAGCACTTCTACGACATCCAGCTCGACGTCGTCGAGGCCAAGGAAGAGAGCCTCCCAGGTGGAAGCAGGGGAGACAAAAAAGTCGCTCGTTACGTCACGTTCAAGCTCGCAGGCAAGATCTCCTACCAGGGGAAATCCAAGGAGCCGCCGCCCGAGCCAGAAGATGACAAGAAGAAGCGTGGCAGGAAGAGATAGCGCGAGGTGGGCGAAGAGCCCTGAGAGCCCTTCGAGATAAGTGGCCAAGGGTGGCGGAGTCTGGCGTGAGAAGCGCGCCAGCGACGTCCTCCCTCCAAGGAGAGAACATGAACGACTTTATGCAAAAATTTGCTGCCTACCCGATGGGTCAGAAGCTGCTCTTCGTGAGCGTCATCATGATCATGATGGTGGTGGCCTTTTACCTGCTTCACTATCAGCCTCACCAGGAGGAGGTCGCAGGAAAGCGCCAACAGCTCACGCAGCTCCAGAACGATCGCGAGAAGCTCGACCTGCTCAAGGCCAACCGCGAAGAGGTGCTCTCGCGCCTCGAGGGCCTGAAGCGCCAGTTGCTTATCGCGCGCGAGCAGTTGCCCGTCAGCGCCGAGGTGCCAAGCCTCTTGCAGCGCATCCACAACCAGGCAAAGACCGCTGGCTTGGAGATCACCAAGTTCAAGCGCATTCAGAACCAGACGCAGGCATATTACACCGAGATCCCGGTGGAGATGTCGCTGGTCGGGACCTTCGATGAGCTGGCCAACTTCTTCTACTACGTTGGCCGGATGACTCGAATCGTGAACGTGAAGGACATGTCTCTCGTCCGCACGGTCAATGACTGGGAGAACCTGGGTGAGCTCAAGGTCACGGCGCTGGCCACGACCTTCATGTACAACGCCGGTGGCGAGGACGCTGACGCCAAAGCTGGCAAGAAGAAGTAAGAAGCCTTAGAGCGGCATGCATCCACGCCGGACGTTTGGTGAAGACGCCTTGACGGGTCGATTCGCTACGCGACTACGACAGGGAGAGGGAGTCTGTGTCGAGGACACTGATTCAGAGGATAGGGATAGGTTCAAGATGAGAAGTTTCAAACGGTTCAAGCTCGCCACGCGACCTCGAAGGTTGCGCCAGATCGCCCTGATGAGCGTGCTGGCAGGGAGCCTCTCGCTGACGGGCTGTGAGATGCTCGGGCTGAGTGATACCCCTCAGCAGCCAGGGCAACCGACCAACCAGCCCAAGCAGACGCCGCCTCCCGTCGCGAAGAAGGAAGCGCCCAAGGAAGAGGTCAAGGAAGAGGGCGAGTACCAGCGCCCGGATTATCCTGAGAACTTGCGTCGCAACCCCTTCCAGCCTGTCCCCGATGTCATCGCCCCTGTGGGTGTGGTGGTCGCCGAGGAGAAGCGCCCTCTCGAGCCGCTGGAGCAGTACACGCTGGGCCAGCTCTCGCTTATCGCGGTGATCAGCGAGACGGCCGTGCCAAAGGCGATGTTCATCGACCCGGATGGGTTCGGTCACGTCATCAAGGAGGGGGATCGCATCGGCCGCGCTGGTGGTGTGATCACGGACATTCGCGACAACGAGGTCGATGTCCAGGAGACCTCTGGCGAGGATGAGAACGCGAAGTCGACGGTCCGCACGATCCGCTTGCGCGATACCGAGATCCGCTCGGACGATGAGGGCGGCGAGGATCTGAGCGAGGCCGAGCGCGAGGCGCTCGAGCGTCTGATGAAGACGGATGAGGGCCGAGATGCCCTGCGCGCGAGCTTGCGCGAGCGCGCTGCCACCGAGCAGTCATCGGGTGCAAACACGAATACAAGCCAGGGGATCGCGCCTCCGCGACCTTGAGCAACGAAAAATTGGCCACCCCACCCAACCCGGGGTATAACGCCAATAGAACGGTTCAAAAGAGCAGCAAGGAACCAGCTGACCCCATGCTCAGGGCACGACTCCTGAGTGGGCGTAAATGTTGAGGAGTCAGGGATATGTCGTCGATGAGATGGAAGATTGCAATGGCCGCGGTGGGGGCGGTGCTCGCTATGAGTACCCCGGCCCTGGCTGGGCCACCAGAACCCGCCGCCGCGGAGCGCGCGAACCAGATCGGTTCGTTCGATGTCTCGGAGGGAGACAAGGGAACCTTGATCAGGATCAAGGGAACGAGCGTGCCGACCTTCTCGGTCTTCAAGCTCTCGGACCCTCCCAGGCTCTTTGTGGACATTTCCAACAGCTCCCTTGATGGGAGTGATGGGGATGTCTCGACAGTAGACAACGGCGTGATCACGCAGGTTGCCATGCTCGGCGTGAGCGATGGTGGCCAGGCCGTGACCCGCGTGATTATTGGCTTCGAGCGCGCCGCACATTACGACGTGCGCACCGAGGGCAACGACGTGGTCGTCTTTATTGACGGTCAAGGTCGCCGCGCGCCTGGAGCCTCCAAGGATGATTCGCGCGCCGAACTCGAGGTGCAACGTCGCCAGTACGACGCAGCCTCCGCAGAGCTCGCGCGCACTCGCAGCAAGCTCGACTCGACCGAGCGCGAGCTGACCAAGCTCCGCGCGGACTTCGCGAAGAGTCAGGGTCAAGAGCGCGCTGACCTCGAGCGTAAGATCGCCGCCAAGAGCGACGCGATCACGCAAGCCAAGCAGGAGCGCGATCAAGCGTTGCGCCGCCTCGATGCGCTCAAAGTCGAGCGCACCGAGGCCGTCCAGCGCGCCCGCGCCCTCGAAGAGCGCGCCTCCTCTCTCGAGGAGCGCGCCTCCACGCTCGAGTCCTCCAAGACTCAGCTTGAGAACCAGCTCGCGACGACTCAGAAAGAAGCCGCTCAGGCTGCTGCTACGCTCAAGAAGCAGAACTCTCAGCTCGATCAGACGCGTGACCGCGTCGCCGAGCTCGAGCGTGAACTGACCACCATGCGTGCTCGCGCCAGCAAGGGGGATGCGTCCGCAAAGAACGCGCTCGCTTCGCTCGAGCGTGAGCGCGATGCTCAGAACAGGAAACTCGACGCCGCGCGCGCCGAGCTCGAGCGCTCCAAGAGCGACGCTGATGTCGCCAAGGCGCGCGCCATCGCGCTCGAGGAGAGCGTGGCTAACCGCGACGCCGAGATCGAGGCGCTCAAGGCGCGCATCGCTCGCGCAGAGAAGATCGCTGAGGGGCCATCGCCTCGCGCCGACCTCCCTGCAGCCCGCGCGGTGCCTGTCGATCCGAGCGCGCCAAACGTCGTGCGTGACATCCGCCTCGAGACCCGTGACGGGCGCTCACGCATCGTCGTGGCGCTCGATCGCCCAGGTCGCTTCGAGACGCTCCCTGGCAGGGACGCACGCGCGGTCATGATTCTCAATGACGTCGAGCTCCCACAGGAGCTCGAGAAGACCCTCTCGTCCAAGGCCCAGGGCGGCGCCGTGCGCTTCGTCTCGAGCTTTGTCGACGGCGAGCACGTCCGCATGGAGGCCGAGCTCAACGGCCAGGTCGCAGAGACCGTGCGCCATGAGGGCAACCAGCTCGTCTGGGAGTTCGCGCCCACGGTCGCAGCAAAGGGCGAGCCGATCGAGGCCGAGCACGATCCTCGCCGCCCCGAGGCCGGTGATACCTTCACCAGCGCGCCTCCCATCGTCGTCACCGACCCCACCAAGGTCACGCGCGTCCCCGGCATGAGCCGCAAGCGCCTGACGATCGATTTGCGCGGCGCAGACATCCAGAACGTCCTTCGCCTCATCGCGAAAGAGGGCGGCGTCAACATCATCGCTGGCGATGACATCAAGGGTACGGTCACGATGCGTCTTCGCAGCGTGCCGCTCGAGCAGGTCTTCCTCACGATCCTCCAGTCCAAAGGGCTCGGGTTCGAGAAGCGCGGCAACGTCATCCGCGTCGCGCCTCAAGACACCCTGATCAAGGAGCAGACCGCTCGCGCCGAGGCGCTGGCAAGAATTCGCGACAACAAGCCGCTCGAGGTCTTCCTCGTCCCGGTCAACTACGCGCAGGCAAAGGACCTCACCGGCCAGATCCAGGGCTTGCTCTCGCAGCGCGGCTCGGTCAGCGTCGACGAGCGCACCAACACCCTGATCGTCAAGGACATCAGCGAGAACCTCGAGTCGATTCGCGTCCTCGTCGAGAGCCTCGATGCCCAGGTGCCTCAGGTCCTCATCGAAGCTCGCATCGTCGAGACCAACGACACCTTCACCAAGCAGCTCGGCATCCAGTGGGGCGGTGACTTCTCCTTCTCGCAGGCAAACGGCAACCCCACGGGTCTTGTCTTCCCCAGCGTCCTCGGCGTGGCCGGTGGCGCGACGGATAACCAGACGCCCACCGCGGGCACGTCGAACACGCCAAACTTCGCGGTCAACCTCCCCGCTCCTGTCGGTACCGGGTCCGGTGGTGGTATCGGCCTCACGATGGGTAGTGTTGGCGGCGCGGTGAACCTGAACCTTCGCCTGACCGCGCTCGAGTCCGCTGGACACGCACGCATCGTCTCTTCGCCAAAGATCCTCACGCTGGACAACCGCGAGGCGACCATCTCGCAAGGTACCAGCATCCCGATCAGCGTCGTCAGCGCCGCAGGTGTGCAGACGGTCTTCGTGGAAGCTGTCCTCGAACTCCGCGTCACGCCTCACGTCACGCCTGATGGCAACATCCAGCTGCAAATCGCGGCCAGCAAGAACGAGCCTGACTTCCAGAACACGGGCGCTCGTGGTGACCCCACCATCATCCGCCGTCAGGCAGAGACCGAGCTCCTGATCAAGGATGGTGACACGACGGTCATCGGCGGCATCTACACACGAAACGCTGGTACCAACCTGTCGGCAGTGCCCTTCTTCCATAAGATCCCGATTCTCGGTATCTTCTTCAGGACGAGCATCGAGAACGAGCGCCGTGGTGAGCTGCTGATTTTCATCACCCCACGCATCGTTAACCGCGCAGAAGCCCTCGGGGCTGTCTCCACCGGAACCGTCCAGGGCGGAGGCCCTGCGGCTGGCGGCGGCGGAGCAGGCGCGACCACTGGTGGAAACTGAACGGCTCCTGCGGTGTATTCTCAAGGAGAACCACCGCGAATCGACTTCACTTCGGTGCATGAGCACGCGCCGGGCGCTTGACCCGACGCAGAAAGACAGCAGGAGAACACGATGCGCTCGACGCGACGAAACACATACATCCTTTCCTTGGCAGGTCTCTTGGCCATCGCCGCGCTCAACACGGGCTGCGTCGAGGCCGACCCCTCCCTGATCCTCGAAGGCGGGATCGTCGGGGAGCTCGGTGATGCAGATCCTGTGGCCTGCTCGGCGAACTGCGAGTTCGCACTCACCGGTGGTTCCGGCGTGACCGCGCTGAGCACGTCCGGTTTCCTCGACCTCGCGCGCCTCGAGCAGTACGGCCAGTACCCCTACAGGGTCCCTGGCTCCTACACGCTGCGCGTGAACCTGACGAACATCCTCGGTGATAGCACCACCAACGATGGCGCCGGTCTTCGCAACGACTCCAACAGCATCAAGCTCAAGGAGTTCACCATCGTCTGGAAGAAGCCCGACGGCACCATCATCTACGAGCCAGGTGAAGTGAACAGCGGCGGCTCTCGCCCCGCATTCGCCTACATCGGCAGCGGTGGCGGTCAGCTCAGCATCGACGTCGATCTCTTGAGCGGCGTGATCTTCCCCGATGGCATGAACGCCGAGACGACCTTCCTGCGCGGTGGCCTCGTCAATAACTTTGGCAACGCCATCAACACCTCGCCAAGCCAGGTCTTCGTCGAGATCCAGGCAAAGGGCGAGACCCTCGATGGACAAAACGTCGAGTCCGAGATCATGGTCTACCCCATCAGCGTTTGCGATGGCTGCGGCGTCTTCGACCGCACGCTCTCCTTCTGCTGCGACAACCCAGACTCTCCTGACACCTCGGGCTGCCCGACCTTTGGCGCGCCTCCCATGTGTTTCCCTGGGGACTGAGTTGGTCTAGAGACCGCAAGAAAGAGAAGAGCCCGAGTGATTTTCACTCGGGCTCTTCTCTTTCTTGCGTTGCCCTCTCGTTCGCCGCACCCCCCGCGGCCTCACTCTCGTTCGCCGCGGCCCCCCTGAATCTCACTACGTTCGGGAGGGGGGCAGACTCGGCGTTGGGTGTTCGGTTTTTAGCCCGCCTTGGGAGCCTTCGGGTTTGGCGGTGAGTTTTGCGTCTTGGCGCTCCGAAACTCGTAGTGAGTTACACGAGGGCACTCAAAAGCGAACCTATGCGCCGAAAACATCGCGAGGGCGCCCCCAAAACTTGGGGGCTGTGAGGAGCGCAGCGACGAACGGGGGGCATCCTCCGCGCTCTGCTCGACTTGCGACGAAGCTCCCTCACACATAACTCACTGCATATCTCGAAGCGCCCCGTGGGCTAAAAACCGAGCACCCAACGCCAAGTCTGCCCCCCTCCCGAGACCGCAGGTCGAGATTCAGGGGGGCGGCGGCGAACGATAGTGAGGCCGCGGGGGGCGCGAGGGCCGCGGGGGGCGCGCTTACTTTCGTCGCGCGCGACGCAGGATAGCGAGGAGTCCGAACACAGCGAGCAGCAGCGCGCCTTTGGGCGTGCCGGAGGGGAGGGCGCCTTGCGCGCAGCCTCCTTCGATGCCAGGTGATTCGGTCACGAGCGGCCCGAGCTGTGCGCGGCTCTCCTGGTTGCCTGGAGTGGTCTGGCCATTGCCGCCCATGTCCACTGGAGGCGTGGTGTTGTTGCCGTTACCTGGAGTGGTGTTGTTCGGGTCGGGCGTGTTGTTGTTTGGCGTCGCGTTGTTTGGTGGTGAGTTGTTGTTGTTTGGAGGTGTCGTGTTATTGCCGGGTGGCATCTGACCTGTCGGCACGAGCTGAATGCTCGCCCAGTTCGCCTCGCCGGGGATGAGCTCCTTATCGCGCGTGGCGACCTCATACCCTGCTGCGGTGACGCTCAATGAGACCGTGCCGAGGTCGAGCGGGACCATGGTGAACGAGTACAGCCCGCTCTCGTTGCTCGTCGTGGTGGCGCCGTTGCTGAGCGTGACCGTCAGCCCTGGCAAGCTCGTGCCGACGACATCGTTGGCGTCCGTGTAGAGGTAGCCCTTGAGCTCGACGGTGGTCGCGGGTGGCTCCTCGCCATCCATCAGGTCACGGATCTCGAGGTTGGGTTGGTAGTGGTCGAGCATCCACAGATAATCCTTGCCTGCTTCCCCCCAAGAGGCCGAGCCCCACTGGCAGATGCCGCGCACGAGGCATTTGTCATCTCCTGGGACATTGGGGTTATCCTCGTGAGCAGCACAGCTGTTATGACCACACCAACTGCCAACACAGGAGGAGACCGGTGCGTTGTCGGGCACCAGCGCGCTCTTCGAACCATACTCGGGCAGGGTGCCGTGTTTGCCGCAGGAGGCTGCGTACTCGAGCTTGTCGAGCGTGTTGCGATCCCCCTTCTTGACGAGGATCTTGTTGGCCACGGCGTTCGCAGAGCTCGTCGTGATGTCGAGACGCTGATCGGCGTAGCGTTGGTTGCACGCCGTGTCGTCGATGTGAAACCAGGTGAAGTTGTTTGGCGGCAGCGCGCTGGTGTTGCGGCGGTTGCTCGCGTCATAGGTGAACATGAACCAGAGGCCATAGGATTTGGCCGCGATGGCGAACTCCTTGTAGACCTCTGCTGCGCCAGGGATACTGCGGAACACACCGATCTCTGGGGGGAGCACGCCCTTGACGTACTCGTCGATGTCCATCTCTTCGATGGCGATGACGGGGTTGTTGCTGCACCCGTTCTCGGGATTTTGCCTGCGGCCAACGCGGATCTTTCTGGGGATCGGCTCGGTCACGGTCAACGCCGCCGGGTTTGGCGTTGGCAACTTGATGGAGTCTGGAGCATCCGATGGGAGCTGGCCTGAACCTGCTGGCAACCCCGGTGAACCTGGGACGCGCGGGACGCCCATGTCCAAAAAGTAGCTCGTGAAGACGTGCGCTCTGGCTTCTTTAAACTGGGGCACGTACTGGTTGACCATGCGTGAGCTCTGCACCTCTCCGCCGACATTTGCCACGAGCTCGAGCTCGTACTTGCCGTGCGGCAGATCGAACGCGTAGTTGCCTTGCGCGTCCGTGGTCACCTCGAGGTTCGTCCCCATCACACGCACCACCGCGCCCTCGATAGGGATGCCGGTGGCGGCGTCCGTCAAGCTCCCCTCGAGAGGATCGGCCATGGCCGATCCCGCCGTGAGCAGGATGCAAGTCGTCAGGGTAAGGTTGGTCAAAAGACCCCGAATGTTCCTCTTTCTCATCACGCGCATGTCCTGAAAACTCCATCGTTTCATCGCCATCTCTCGATGCCCAAACTCTAGCGCGCGGTCAGCCGCGGAGCAAGACGACTTGCTGCGCGAAGGTCGCGTCGCTCGCCACCTTGAGTTGGCCGAGCTCGTCGACGAGCACCTCGAGCGCTCGTGCGAACCAACGCTCGAACAACAGATCTGTTCCTCCAGGCAAGAACGGACCGAGCGCCTCGAAGGCGCTCGCGAAGTGCTCGCGCAACGAGGTCTTCTCCCAACCCCTGTCACGCAACGCCACGAGCAGCGCGCCGACCTCTTCTCGCGAGAGCGCCTGCACGCCATCCTGCTTGTCGATAATCTGGCGCGCCACCCAGGTGCGGAACAGCGTGTCGAACGTGACGTCGATCGGATCGTTGAGCAGGGAGTCGTCTGTGGCGCGCGCGATCAGATCTGCGACCTGCAACCTCGATAACCCGAAAACCCACAACTGCTTGAAGGCGATCATGCCGAGGCGCATCGCCGCGTCATCGAGCTGATGCTGGTGCTCGAAGATCGCGTGCGTGTACGCATCCGCAGCATACGTCGGCCGCTGGCGCGAGAGACCTTCGAGCAATGCCGCGTCATCCTCGCCGAGCAACGAATAAGGCAACCCCTCGATCAAGGTCAGCGTGGGGCGTCGCTCGAGCTGTTGAACCTGACGCTGGAGCTGCGCGGTCAGCGTGTAACCTGCGCGGAAGATGTCCTTTAACGAGGCGCGCTCGAGGATCTCGTCCTGGCGGTTCGCTTGCCCTCGAGTGATAAACTCCAACCCGAGCCCCATGTAACCGAGCGCGCGGCGCATCACCTGGCGTCCGGAGTTGAGCTCGCCAGGCTCGATGCCATCAGCGAGCATCACCTTGTTGACGAGCGCGCTCAGTTCGAAGAAGCGCGCCAACCTGCGCTCCTCGTCGGGGATGCGCATCAACACGCGCACGATCAGCGCGTCCTCCTCCAACTCGCCAGCCACGACGCTCGGCAAGTCGAGCGATTCGCCCGGCGCGCGCATGCGTACCTTTGCCGCGTCCTCCTTCTCGAGGCGCTCGCGAAGCCTGTCCGGTGGGAGCGGCGTGTAGACAGATGCCGCCTCGTCGCGCGCGACGAAGCCGAACTCCTCCAGACGGCTCGTGCGCCAGCGCAGCGCGTACTCCTCCATCTCGGTAGGGAGCTCCCAACGCACCGCCTCGAGCAGCGTCCAGGCAAGCACGCGGTCGAGCTCGTAGAGCCTGTCGATGAGCTTGCGCATCAGCGCCGCGAGTGATTCATCCTCCGGGTACACGATCGCGTAGACCCCATCCGGGCTTGTCACGGCGCGATCTGGCGCGTGATCCGGGATGCGACCCTCGTCCATCTCCATCACCTCGAGTTGGGAGGAGAACAGCATCGCCAGGACCTCGCCATCGATCTCGCGCATGGCGCGCTGGAAGTCCTTGTCGCGCGCGTCCTCGACGAGCGCGGCGAGCCATGGGGTCATCCTCACGGGCACGAGCGCGTCGCGGCGCCACGCGTCGAAGTCGATAAAGAGCTGGACTTGCTCGGGGGACGCGAACGGGACAAGATCGACGCCTTGATCCCAACCAGCCTCTTTGATCAACTGGTAGAGGACGTTGCCAGGGAGCGCCTTGATGTAGGCTTCGGCGTCGACGCGCTCCATGATGGCGTCGATTTTCTCGACCGGGTTCCCCTCGGGAAGCATCGTGCCGAGTGTGCGGGTGATGGATGACATGCTTGGCTCCTCTTGCTCTTGTTCCAGGGACAAAGCTGTAGCGCGAAAGCCGTGGGAGTAGCGGGGTGCGACAAACGCAGTTTGTCGC
>JAYZVO010000105.1:0-35785 GCA_036155555.1 Myxococcota bacterium | reverse complement strand
GGGAGAGGAGCTCCTCTCCCTCCTCGACCTCTCCCTCTCTTCGCTCATCCTCCCTGGCGACCTCGATCCTGCGCGCGAGCTCTGCTCGCGCGCCTGGCAAGTCGATCCGCTCTTATCGAACCTCATCCACGATCCCCACACGAGCGCACGCCGCCAGAAGATCGCGGCCGCGATCCTCGGCGCGCGCGGCGCCGTCCACCTCGAGCGACTCCCTGACAATCTCCACGACGCCTGGCGCGCGGGTCGCGCGGTAAGGCGCGAGCAACTCGGAGCGCTCCTCGCGCTGGGGCCGACTTCGAAAAACGCGGCCATGCTCGCGGCGTTGCCTGCAACAGAGCTCTCCTGGGTACCGCGCCTCCTGGTGCGCGCCTCGGCGCTCTTTGGAGAAGACGCCGGGCACTGGATCTCGAGAGAAGGGCTCCGACTCGCCAGAAAACGCGCTCATGACGCATCACGAGAGCGCGCTCTCGCTGACCGATTTATCGAATCTCTGGAGCTGCTCGAGTTGCTCGAGCGCGAGGATATCGTTGACGCCTGGCTCCCTGAATCGATCGAGGCGTTGCGCGATACAACGGCGCGCGAGGACCATACGCTCGCCAGGTGCTTTCGACGATTTTTGCAGGATCACCACCAGGGAGCCGATCTTATGAGCACCCGCGCGCTGGCCCACGCTGCGGGGAAGGCAACCGACGAGGCGCTCTCCTCTCGAGCAGCATCGATGGCGGAAGCCTGGCTCGCGCGCGAAACAAATGACGCCTCCGAACAAGACACCCCCGAAAACCACAAGGCGCGTTGCGCCGTTGCGTTGCACCTGCACGAAGCAAAGCTTCGCATCGACGACGCGCTCTCGGGCGCCAAACTGCGCACGCTCTACATGACGACGCGAGGGCTCGATACGGCGCAGCTCCGCATCGTATGGAAGGAACTCGAGAAGCATAACACGAACAAATTCAACCACCTCGATGATTGGTTCAGCAACGGAGCAATCACCTGGCGCCCTGGCGAGCTCGACGCGTTCATGACGCGAGGGCATATATGGGTGGTTCGCGAGCTCTTCGAAAAGCATGGAGAGGACGCCGTCCATCGCTACGCCGAAGCATTCATCGCGCTCGAGAGCGCTGGCCTCCACGAAACAATCCCGGCAAACGAGCGCTGGTTTGCGAACCTCTTCGCGACGGGCAAGCCATGGCTCCCCGACTACCTGCTCACGTTGGCGACAGCGTCGACGCGAAAGGCAAGCGGTGAAGCGCTCGCGATGCAGTTGCTCTCGCTGACGCGGCAAGCGTCAGGCTCCACATCGAGGTTCGAGCGGCATCTGGAGCACTGGCACACACCAGTATTGAAGGAGCCACGCGAAGACCTCGACGCGATCGCCGATCGCACCGGGTTATCCAGAGAAACGCTGACCGCCTATTTGCACCACAGGCGCATCGCGCGAGGTCGAGAGCGCTTCTCGAAGCAAATCAGCGCGCTGCTCGATCCAGGCACGAGCAAGAACAAGACAGCATCACAGATCGCGTGGCTCGAGAGAGAGCTGGCGCGAGAGAAGCTCGCGCCAGGACGCCGCGATGAACTCACCGCGAGGCTCGACGCCTTGCGCGGACGCGACCTCGATGAGAGCGATCAAAACAACGCGCGGCGCGCACGTCATCAGATCCAACGCGCGCTGAAGATCCTCGAGGCAGAGAGCCTCGAGCGCACGCTCGACCTTTACTGGAGCGAGCTCCTCACCGCCAGGCTCGGGCGCGTGGTGCGCCCGGAACAGCTCGACAATCGCATCCGAGAGATCTCGATCCTGTTGACCAACGAAGAGGATATCCACGACCTGTTCTTTCAGTTTTTGGAGTCCGTGCTCGAGGGGCGAGTGCTTTGGGACTGGCCTGAAAACAGGGCGTGGCTCGAGCGTGTGTCCGCCAGGAACGTCGACACAAAATGCTGGCTCGAGGGGTTCTCGAGCACCGTCGATATCGCAGGAAGACAACTCCAGGTGAGCATCGAAAAGGACCCGATCGAAGCGCTCAAGATGGGGACTTATTTTCAAACCTGCCTCTCGCTCGATGGGTGCCATGGCGAAGCCGCGCTGGTGGACACCGTGGATGTCAACAAGCAGGTGGTATACGTGCGAGACGAACATGGCGCGCTCGTGGGTCGCAAGCTGATCGGTGTCAATGAGAACCTCTGCTTGCTCGGCTATGAGACCTACGCCCGGAGCAACCACAACGCCTCGCTCTTGCAGCAAGCGATCGACCCGCTGGTGCGGCAATTCGCCAAAACATGTGGGCTGGCGCTCGCAGACAACGGCCCCGCCCCGCGCGCGCTGCACGGACACGAGCATTGGTACGACGATGGCACGCGCGCCTGGGTGGCTTCGCTCATGAGCGAAAGTCAGACCACTTCCGGGGAGGGATGGTGGGACATCGACCAACACTCAGCGCTCGAGCACGCGTTCATCCAGGCCAGGAAAGAGGATGACATCGCCAAGCTCGAGCAAATCGCGTGTATCGGGAGCGACACCCTCTCGGCGCTGGCCACCCGCGCGATCCTGGCGCGCGACCACGAGCGATGGCGAGGCGCGAGCGTCGAGCGCAACCGATGGGACTTGCCCGCGCCTGTTGCTGCGCTCCTGCTCTGTGGCGCCGGGATCGAAGCGAAGCGACGCATCGAGCTCACGCGAGCGTTTTACCCGGCGGACGACCCCTGGGAACCGATCTTCTATCTTATGTGGGCTGCGACCACGGATGATGCGCTCCAGGATGCCATCATCGATACGTTGTCCAACATCCGCGCGCGGCTCTTCGAGAGCGGAAAAACCAAGCAATTCCCCTACTTCGAAGTTCGCCAACTCACCGCCTTGCTGGCGGCACCGCTCCCGCGCCTCCTCACATTCTTCGACGACCTCTTTGCCATCCACGAGCACTGCCTCGCGCGCGACAACACGCACGACAACCCGTACACGGTGGACGCCGCAACCGACCTACTCACGATCAGTTGGGCGCTCTCCCCTGATGATGCGCTGCTCGCGAGCTACATCGACCCGAAGAGCCCGCCACTGCTCACGCGCGTGTTGTTGAAGTTCCTCGGGAAGTGCAAGGTCGAGGGTGCCAGTGACAGGCTCTTACGGCGCGGAAACCGACCGAATAAAGATGCCCTGCTGGACTGGATCGAAGCGATCGGCAGGCAGGCCGATCCGCGCGCTCGAGCAGAGCTCGAGCGCCTGCTAGAAGCTCACCCCGAACACGAGCGCACGCTCGCGCAGGCGCTCGCTCGCTGCGGCGACCGAAGCAAGCTCACGGCGCTCGAGCACAACGACCTCCGCGCGCTTCGCCGCGCCGCCGTTCGCGCGCTCGATGCCCATGTCAGCCAGGGCTCCGGGCAAGAAGAACCGAGCGAACTGGTCGAGGCGCTGGACAGGATCGCTCGCATCGGCAGCTCCAGAAGCGCCGAGGTCCTCGCCGATCTGTGCGCGCTTTGCGAGGCGCACGCGCGAGGGTTCGAGCCACACCACACCTACAACCTCCTGTTCGTTCACGACATCTCCGAGAACAGGCGAAACGTCCTCGAGCGCTTCGCGCAAAGACCACACCCCTCGCTCACAGCAGAGGAGGTCGAGGAGCTTGGCGCCTACCCCGCAGAGCTCGAATCACTCCGCCTGCTCTACCTTTGCTGCAACCTGCTCCGCGCGCCAGAGCGCGAGACGCGCCTGGCCGCTTACCATCAGTTCCAAAGCGGGACGCATATGGAGGGTCAGATCCTGGCGCGCATCGGCGAAGAGTTCCACGCCACCTGCGAACAGGAGGTTGTCGAGAAACACCTCGTGGGCGCGCTCAATGGGAGTGGTTTTGGCTACAACATCCCCGCCAATGTCGAGCGCTGCTTGAAGTGGGCCAGCTATCTCGAAGCCCCCGCGCGACTGCGCGAGGCGTTGTCGGGGGTGACATTTCGAGAGTACGACATCGACACCCTGGATATGAATGTGCTGCTCGAACTGGCGTTTTGTGGCGAGCAAGAGCGCCAGAAAGAGCTCGCGCGCGAGCTCTTTCTGGCGCTCTTGCTCGCGAGTGATGCTCGCGCTGGATTCATCGCGCTCGACCTCGCGTGGTTGTTTGTCGAGCCCTCGGACGAGGATGGGCAGCGATGGTTAATGACGCTGTTGGAGGCAAGACTCGACGGCGTCCATATCGACACGGAAGCGATCGCCAGGGCGCTGTGCGAGGCCAGCTATCAAGGCGGAGAGATCTTCTCGACGCGGCTCGCGCTCGCCACGCTCGCGCACCTCGAAGAGCACGACCCTTTAAACTACAACCGCCTCATCGATGAGCTCGAGCGCAAACAAACTCAGCGCTCGCTCGGTTTGGCGCGCGCCTCCAAATCCCAGATGCGGATCAACCCGTCCACATGACCTGTCGCCATGTAACGCCCACCGGGAAAGAACGAAGCCGCCGTGATCTGGCTGGGGACTTGCGTAAAGATGCGCGTCTTCTCGCCGCTCTCGAGTGGGATGATCCATAGCTCCATTCGATCTTCTCTGCGGCCAGGTCGAATGCCCCAGATCGCGATCTGATCGGCGCGCGGCGAGAAGGAGAGCCCGTCGACGCGAGCAAATCCGTGGGGTTGGGTGCGAGGGGCGCGCCGTGGCTTGAGCGGGAGCCAACGAAGAAAATCACTGTCCGCGCAAACCATCGCCTTCGCCGAAGCTCTCCCATCGCAGATCGCGATCTTGTCCGGCCAGGAGTACGCCTGATAGAGGAAGCCATCCTGCGTCCTCCAAATGCGCAACTCCCTGGCGCCAGGTTCGAGCACCGCCATCCACTCGAGCTGCTCGCTCGCTCCTGCAAACCTCGACCGCTCACCACCAAGAGGCCACCTCTCGAGCGCCTCGCCGGTTTGCAACGACCACCGCCATAGTACGCCGCCAGGTCCTGCGCCGATCAGACGCCCCCCACCAGCTTCGATGGCGAGCCTCGCGACAGGGGCCTTCAACGCCTGCTCCCAGACAGGCGCATCGCGCGCATCCCTCGGATGCTTCTCGAGCTGCCAACGTTTCGCCGCGTGGTCACGCGCGGCGATGAAGAACGCGCGACCATCCTCGGAAGGTGCCGCCGCGGTCGTGTTGGCGATCTGTCCCGAGCGCACGACCTCTCCGCCGAGCTTCTCGAGGTCCCAGCGGATCACCTCGCCATCACGCGAGCTGCTCAGGATGGCGCGCGTGCCATCCATAAGGTGCAGCTGCTCGGGCGGCATCACATGCCCCACGCCAAGCTCCAGCGAGCGAACACCGCGCGGCGCCGACGCGTCGATCTGAAACCGGCGCAACATATGTCCTGCGGCCACGCTCAAAAACCCATCCTCGCGTACATCGAAGCTCGTCGACGCGATCCTCCCGAGCTCGCGCCCGCGCCTCTTCTCGCGGTCCAGCGCATAAATACGCAAGGTCTCCTCGCCGCCAGCTCCCACGACGCTCGCGAGCAGGATGCTCCCGCCACGTGCGAACGCCATGCGCTCGACGCGCTCGAGTGATTGGCCCAGCTCGAGTTCGAAGGCGACCTCGGAGAGCGCGCCAAGGCGTCGAAGCTCGATGCGTGACGCTGGCCGCGCGAGCGCGAGCCATTCCCCGCCGCGCTCGAGCGCGAGATGTTGGAACCCCTCTTTGTGCGGGACGCGCTCGAGCACTGCGCCATCGAGCACGCTCCTGACCTCGATCCCACCCGAACCGACAAGGACAACCTGCTGGCCACCTGGTGTATAGGCGACATCATTGACTCTGGCGCGCCACCCGGAGTCATCGTCGGTCAGTGATATCGGCTGGACCTCGTCGGGGTTATCGATGGCGCGGCGCTCGAGCCGATCCTCGTAAGCGACCAGCACCTCATCGGCATTCGGTGCGGCCCGGACGATGGGTCGAAACGCAGCTGGCCTGGGTAGTGAGAGGAGCTTTCTGCGCGTCTCGACATCCCAGATCTCGATCGATTGCTCCCAGCTCAAGCTGGCGGTGATCAAGTGACGCTCACTGCTCGAGAGCATCATCTGGAAGGGGTCCGCAGGTCGCGCGCTGCGGCGATCTTCGGGGACCTCGCGCAAGGGTCGCTGACGAATCCCATCGCTCGCGCCGAACGCGAGCAACCCCGCGTCACTCGCGGCAAAGATCTTTCCCTTGTTCTCGCCATCGGAGGTCAGCACCAGCGAAGAGATCGGCGCGTCGAGGCGCTCTCCACCTCCGAGTCTGGCGATCACGCCAAAGGGCAGACCGGCTTGCTTCATCGCGCCGCCCAGCCCGAGGGGGATAAGACGCTCAGGGGGCTTTGTCTCGGGCGTGCGCGAGCAACCGATGGAGGTTGCCAGCAGCGTGAAGCTCGCCAGGAGCGCGCTCGCGCGCATGAGAAACGAGCGGCTCATGGAGACACCTTCGCTGGCGTTGCCTGGTCCGAGATGACGGTCGAGGAGCGCGGCACACAGACAAGCGCACCCGGCGTCTGTCCGAACGCGAAGCAGTAGCGCTCGCCACGCTCCTCGAACTCGACGTTGAGCCAGATCTCCTCGCGAACCTCGCCAGCGGTCTTGCCATCGGGCCAGGTCAGCGCGGCGCCCTCGCGTAACCCGAGCAAACGAACCTCTTGCGCGCGTGTGCGCGGCTCCTCTGAGGTCGCCGCGAGCGCCTCCTTGGGTTCGACGATGCGGCTGCGCTCGATCTGAAGATCGAGCGTGCGCGCCACGATTCGTACACATGTCGACGAGAGCGCGACCATCGTGCGGTTCATCCCCGCGTTGCGATCATCGCGCGCGAAGGAGAGCTCATCGGCGAGTTCTTCGACACGCAACAAGGGTCGATCGTCGAGCCAGAGGGTGGTGTCCTTCGGGAGCTTCTTGAAGGCGGCCTTGTTGGCCGCCTCGAGAAATGGAGAGGCGTCATCGTAGGAGAGCCCGACCTGTTGCGCGTTGACAGAGATCGGGCGCGCGAGGCCGTGCGCGGCGCCGATCACGCGCATGTTTTTTGAAGAAGTGGCCGCGCCCCTGTCCTCGAGCGCGAGCGGCAACCCAGGGGCAAAGGAGAACCCGGAGCCATCCTCGAAGGTCTCGGTGTAGACCTTCTTCAAGACGGGAAGCAGCGCTGACTTCTGGACAAAGAAGCGAACGCTGGCGGCGCCCATAAGCGGCGAGGAGCGGCGAACGCAGTGCGCGCGCCGTTGCGCCCGAGAGAGGGTCTCGACCTCGATGACCTCTCCCTTATCCTCGATAACGGCAAAGAGCTCGACGGCCTGCAATGAGCCCGGCGCGAGGTTGGGAGAGATCCTTGCTGGTCGCGTGGGGGCATTCGAGGTGGCGCGCGCGGCGTCCTCGCTGGTGTAGAGCGTGGCGTCTGCGGGGAGCAGGACATATCCAGACAGCGTGGTCGTCAGCAGGCTCTGCCGATGCGCGAGCAAATCGAGCGGCGCAGGAGCGCTCGCTCCTGCGCCGCTCTTGCAGCCCGAGCCCGAGACGCACGCGAGCAGCGTGAACATCCCGAGCAGAACAAAACTTCGCGTGCGCATCGACATGGGATGTGAACCACCGCGCTTAAAGTCTCGGGGGGAGCAATGTGTGCTCAGCCCTTGAGGCGACGCACCTTCATGTGGCCGCCCTCGTTGGTGTGAAGCTCGATCCCTGGCGTGGACTCGAGCAGGTTTCTAAACCAGCCCGTGGGCCTGGAGCCAGGGAGTTCGAGGTTGGCGCCATCCTCGAGCAAGCGCTTTCCTTCGTTCAGGACGCTCGAAGCGGGGAGCCAGGAGCCATCGGCGGGCAGGACCTCGCGGCAGAGCTCGGCGAAGATGTCGAAGATCTTCTCGTCCTCGTCGCTGTTGGAGGACTCGTCCGAATCACTCGAGTCCTGCTCCAGAACACCGAGCAAGTAAGTGCGCCCCTTGCCATCGATCGGCTCGAGCTCGGGGATCTTGGCGATCAGTTCGATGATCGCGTTCTCGTCAGGGAGCTGCTCCTCGACGCTCGGGTGTGCCTTGTAGAGCTGCTCGAGCAACCAGTCGACGCGCACCAGCGGGAGGTTGGTCTCGCGATCGGTCAGGCGCGTGGCGCCGGACGCGTCGAGGATCGCTTCGCGAAGATCCTGATTCGAGAGGCTGCGCGAGCGCGTCGACGCGGACTTCTTGGACTTGCGTCCCCCCTTGAAGGTCACGAGGTCATCGGCCACGCGGCGAAGCTCGTTGGAGAGCTTGGCGTCATTGGACATGACCACCACGGACTTCCCGCGACGCTTCCAGTGGCGAATCAACGGGATAAAGTCAGCGTCTCCCGTCCCGATGATAAAGGTCGTGATGTTGGGGTTCTCGTAGAGGACCGCCATGGCATCGGTCGCGAGCGCGACATCGACCATCGACTTGTAGCCGTTGGTCGAGCGCTTGCCCAGGACGTGAACAGGTTCGAAGCCTGCGGATCTGGCCGCGAGGCCACCATCGCTGAGCGCCTGGAAGTCCATATACAACCTGGCCACAGCCAGGTAACCGAACCGCTGGGCGGAGTCGATCAGGGTCGTCCAGTTTTGTCCTGTCAGGTTGTCTCCATCAACGAGGAAGGCGACCTGTTTGCTCATATCGATCACGTCATTGCGCATCAACGTTCTATCCTTTGCTTTTCTTATCACGAGCGAACGAATCTCTGTGGGGCTGGCTGGCGAGGTCTTTCACGTGTCATCGGTTCGCAGGTAAATCCTGAGAGGGGTTTGTGAAAGCTCGTAGCGCAGCGTGTCTAAAGGCGTGTACCATCCCGCTCATCATCCGTCCATGCCACCGGCAGGTGGTATGAATAAGCCTCATGCTTACCATGCGATGATTCAGGGTCGCCACGCGCGACAGAGTGGTTAGAGTTCCCTGGCCATCACGCCAGCCTCACCACGCACATCTCAGCCCACAGAGAGAATCATGGACGCCAACAGAGCCAAGACCATCATGACCTTGGCGCTTCCGATTATTGGAGGGATGGTCTCGCAGAACATCCTGAACCTGATCGACACGGCGATGGTCGGGCACCTCGGTGACAACGCGCTCGCGGCGGTGGGCATCGGCGGCTTCGCGACGTTTATGGCCACGGCGTTTATCACCGGGCTCTCGAGCGGCGTGCAAGCGATGGCGGCGCGCAGGTTGGGCGAGGGGCAGACGGACAAGACCGCCATCCCGCTCAATGGGGGGTTGCTGCTGGCGATCGCGATGGCGATCCCGCTCACGGGCTTGCTCTTCTTCGCCACGCCATCGCTCTTCCCCTTCTTGATGAGCGAGCCCGCCGTGATCGCGGTGGGCGTCCCCTACGTTCAGGTGCGCATGCTGGGGATCGCGGCGACCGGGGTCAACTTCGTCTTTCGAGGTTACTGGAACGGGGTCAACCTCTCCAAACTCTACATGCAAACGTTGGTGTTGATGCACATCACCAACATCATCCTCAACTACATCCTCATCTTCGGGAAGTTTGGCGCGCCCACGCTCGGCGCCACAGGCGCAGCCATCGGGACGACCGTCTCGCTCTACGTGGGATCGATATATTATATCGGGATGGGCTTCGTGCATGCGCGTGAGGGGGGCTTCTTTAGTGGCCTGCCGGACAGGAAGACGATCCTGACGATGCTCAAGATCTCGATCCCGACGAGCTTGCAGAACTTCTTCTTCGCCGCCGGGATGACGACCTTCTTCTGGATCGTCGGCAAGCTCGGCACCGCAGAGCTCGCCGCATCACAAGTCCTTGTAAACCTGCTGCTCGTCGCGCTGCTGCCGGGGATTGGCTTCGGGCTCGCGGCTGCGTCGCTTGTCGGTCAGGCGCTCGGGCGCAATGACAAGCAGGACGCCATGCAGTGGGGCTGGGATGTGATGAAGCTCGCGACCGTCGTGGTGGCGATGCTCGCCCTCCCCTCGCTCCTCTTCCCCGACTTCTTCCTCGGCTGGTTCTTGCACAACCCGGAGACGCTCGAGATCGCGCGGCTGCCGATGCGGCTGATCGCCGCAGGCATCGCCCTCGATGTCGCAGGGTTGGTGCTGATGAACGCCTTGCTCGGCGCAGGAGATGCGCGCCGCGTGATGGTCGTCTCGATCCTCATGCAGTGGGCGATCAACCTCCCGCTCGCTTACCTTTTGGGGGTGTACCTCGAGTTCGGATTGATCGCCGTCTGGCTCGTTCAGTTGAGCTACCGCACGGTGCAATCCGGCATCTTTATCCTGCTCTGGCGCCAGGGTGTGTGGGCGGATATCGAGGTCTGAACTGCTCGACAATGAGGACACGCGACTTGCGACCTGTCACCGCCCCGACTAACCTGCACCACGACTACAACAAGACCCAAGCAGCATGAACACCGAGAGCGAAACCAGGGAGGGGAACACGAAGACATCCCTCGTCTCGCGCTTTTTGGGTTGGCTGCTCGATATCAAGAGCGATGACCCCAACGTCATTCGCCGGGCGCGAACACATGTGCGCTTGCTCCTGCTGTTCATCCTCGGGCCGAGCATCGTGGCGACGCTGTCGCTTTTGGGGCTGGGTGATGCCGAAACTCCCATAAAACACAATGGACTGCGGCTCCTGACCGCGTTGCTTCATGTCGGAATCCTGCTCCTCTCTCGCGCCGGTTATCCGAGCCTCGCGGGAGTGATTCAGACCACTGCCGTGTATGTGATCTTTTCGACCGCGATCATCATGCTCGGCCTCCCAGAGCAGCTCCACTGGTTCTATATCCTCGTTTTGATTTACGCGGGGCTGGCCGTCGAACCGCGACTGGTGCTTCTTCTGGGAGTCATGGCGATCGGCTCGATCTCGCTCACGCAAGCCTACCTGGGCATGAGTGATCCGTTGGTCTTTGCCCCCAAGCTCGCCATGACCGCGCTCGTTACCGCAGCAGTGTTCGCGCAATCACGCTGGACAGAGCGCGCCTTCAAGGAGGCGCATGAATCCCGACTCGAAGCGGAAGAGGCCCAACGCATCGCGGAAGAAGCCAACGAGGCAAAGGGACAGTTTTTGGCCAACATGAGCCACGAACTGCGCACCCCATTGAACGCGATCATTGGCTACGCAGAGTTGATCGAGGAGGAGTTCGAATATCCCGAGGAGATCGAACCTGACGCCGTGGTTACAGATGTCAGGCGGATTCGCAACTCAGGGTCGCATTTGCTGGCGCTGATCAATGATATCCTCGACCTGTCCAAGATCGAGGCTGGCAAGATGGAGTCCATCAACGAGCAAATCGATCTCACCGCCCTGCTCGAAGAGCTCGAGAACACGCTCGAGCCGCTGGCCAAAGCCAACAAGAACACGCTCACTCTACGCGATGATACCGCTGACCTCGTATTGTTCACGGATTGCGTGAGGTTGAGGCAGATCTTGCTCAACCTCCTCTCCAACGCGTGCAAGTTCACGCTCGATGGCGAGGTCGCGCTCCAGGTGCGAAAGGATCGTACGCACGACACGATCCTCTTCGAGGTGCGAGACACCGGCATCGGCATGAGCGAAGAAAAGCTCCAGCTTATCTTCGAGGCGTTCACGCAAGCAGACAACTCGACGACGAGGCGCTACGGGGGAACAGGGCTCGGGCTCTCGCTCTCACGTCACCTGGCGAACATGCTCGGCGGTGAGATCGAGGTCGAGAGCGAGGAAGGGAAAGGCTCCACGTTCACGCTCTCGCTGCCGATCCAGAACACATCACACAAGCGATAGCGTCCCGTGCGCGCTGCACATCTGCGAAAGGAACCGCTCGCTGACAAGGTTCACCTCGTGCACGTTGTCCGTCGTCCAAACAAGCGCTCATCAGCGCTTGCCTGGACGAGCGAGTCAGGGTGTCACTGCGCCGAGGGCTGAATGACACGAATCAACGCGCTCGCCTGTCGCGCGCGTTGATTCATTCCGGCGCGCGCGGCGACCTCGCCAGCGAGGTTGGCCGCGAGCGCGAGCACATGGCGCGCCTCCTGGGTCTCGGCCAATTCCTCGACGGCGCGATCCAGGTGCTCGTCCCATCCTCCAAGCCCCACCCAGTTTTCGCGCGCCCCTGCGCAGGCGGCGAGCGTGAGGTGCGCGATGGCGCGCGCGAGCGGGTCTCTTAAAGGACCTCGCTCGAAGACGCGCGCGATCAGGCGGTATCCTTCATCGAGGCTGCCTCGGGCAGCGAGGATCGTCGCGAGGTGCACGCGCGCCACGCGCGCGTAGCTCGAACCGACCGCCGAGAAGATCGTCTCGGCCTGGCTCCACTTCGCCGCGGCCAGATCGAGGTCTCCTCTGGCGAGCGCCAGCTCGCCCTGACCACCGACCGCGAACGCGAGCGCCTTGCGATCACCGACATCCGCGGCGACCTGCTCTGCTCGCGCGAAGCGCTCCTCGGCGCGATCGAAATCTCCGAGCTGGAGTGAGACCTCCGCGAGGTTGCCAAAACAGCGCGGGAGCAAGACAAAGAAGTCGGACTTGGAGGCGAGCTCGACGGCTTGCACGAGGCAAGCTTGCGCGCGCTCGAGCGCGCGCAAGCTTCGCAAGGCGACCGCCATCGAGAGGAGGCAACGCGCCTGCCCTTCTTCATCCCCGATCGCGGCGTAGTGCTTTCGAGCACGCTCCAGGTGAGAGAGGCTCGCCGAGGCACCCTCTTCAAAGCGCGCGACAAGACCTCGCCAGCGCCAACACTCCCCAAGGATCTCTTCCCAACCGCGCGCCTCGGCGAGCTCGGCCAGCTCCTCGACCCGATGACGCAGATCCTCGTTGGCGCCACCACGTGTCCAATCCAACCAGAAGCGCTGGACCTGCCCCCTCGCCCACCGGATGTCATCTTGCGAGATATCGAGCGCGCTCAAGACCTTCTCGTAACGCAGCAAGGTCTCCTCGGCAGCGCTGTAACGCCCCGACACTTGCTCGTGATACGAGGCATCGATCAATGGAGAGAGCGCTGCCTCGAGCTCTCCTGCGGCGATGGCGTGTTGCGCGACGCGCTCGGCGTGGCCCATGGCGTGTTCCCCATAGAGGGTGCGCAACATATCCATGCAGGTCAGGTGGTGTTGTCGGGCGCGGTTCGCATCGCGCGCCACGCGCTCGATACTCTCGCGCAACATCCCGTGCACGAGCGCCCACCCCTCGCGTGTATCTCTGGCGAGGCGTTGTTGGAGCAGGAGTTCGACCAACCCATGAGGAGGAATCACTCCGGCCAACATGCACGCCGTCTCCCACTCGCGCTGATCGACCTCGAGCCCGAGGGTCGCGGCGAGTTCGAGTGATTGTCTGGCGAGCATGACGCTGTCACCGCCAAAGCGCTGGGCGAGCAAGCGACCGATGCGCTGGCGCCACAACGTGTGGAGGTCATCCGGGAGTTCGATGCGGGCGCCATCGACGAGCTTGAAGCCGCCACCGGAGGGTTTGAGCAAGCCGCGCTCGATCCAGTCCCCGACAAGCTGCACGGCGAACAGCGGGTTGCCCAGCGTGCGCTCGACGATGCGTTGCGCCAGGGCGTCGTCGAAGCCGAGCAGCCTGTGCACCAGATCGCGGTGTTCGCTGGCATCGAGCGGCTCGACCTCCAGGGTCGAGGCGCCCTTCAGGCTGGCGAAGCGCTCGAGCAACTCCGCCTCTCGCATCCGCTCGGTGAGCAGGTCATCGCGAACCGTGAGCACGAAGAGCGCAGGAAAGTGAAGCTGTTCATCTTCAAAGAGTTCCGAGAGAAACGCCAGCGAGGATGCCCCCCACTGAACGTCATCGAACCAGACGAGGAGAGAGCGTCGTCTGGCCATCCTCGCGAGGATGCTCCCGGCGACGGCGCGGAGTTCTCGCTCGCCAGGAGGAGAGACGCGCTCTTCTCCACTGGCCACAGCAATCGCGCGCGTCAGGACGCTCGCCTCTTGCTCGAGGATGGCGCCCTCTTCGTGTGGCGCCAACCTCGAGAGCTCCTCGGCGATTCTGGTAAAGCAAGCGTCGCGCTCGAGCCCGACGACCTGGAAATGGTGCGCTAGCGCGCGCGTGATGCCATCACCAGGGCTTGGCGATGCGCCGTATTTCACGCGCAGTGAGACGCTCGCGCCGACCTCTTGCGCGCGGACGGCGAGCCACTCGGCGAGCCTGCTCTTTCCGACGCCGCTGGCGCCGCGCACGAGCACGGCGCGCATGGCGCCGTGCGTGGCCTCGCCGAGCAAGGTCCAGAGTCTGTCGCGCTCCTGCTCGCGGCCAACAAGTGGGAGCTCGCGCAAACCGAAGATCCCGAGCCCCGCGCCCGCGAGCACGCTCGCTGCGCCATCGCGATGCTCACGCCAGCTCTCGGGCCAGGGTGGCCTGAGCGAAGGCAACTCACCGGTGACTTGCAAGGGGCCAGGTTCCTCGCCGGGCGAGACAAATTTTACCGCGTGCGAGAGCAAGGTCTGCACGTGCTCGACTCGGGGGGGCTGGCCATCGGCGCCAGACCAGATCACGGTGGGAGCGTCGCCCCAGCTGATCGTGGCAAAGGAGCGCGTGGCCGAGAGCCACGCGCTCGAGTCGAGCTCGAGCGAGGTCTCGAGATCCTCCCAACGCGATCCAGCGCCATGTTGGGTCGAAGGGATCTGGTGAAGAGCCCAGGCGGCATCCGCCGCGCTCGGGTAACGCTCCCAGGTGCGCTTACGCAAGAGACGACGCAACCAGTGCTCGAGCCCTTCCGGCACTTCAAACCGGGGGTCCAACCTGGGGAGCTCTTCGAAGAGGTGCATCGACGCGAGCTGGACGAGGTTGTCTGCGTCAAAGGGAGGATGCCCCGCGACCATCTCCCAGGCCATGCAGCCGAGCGCGTAAAGATCTGTCCATGGTCCAAACTCGCGCCAGTGCCCGAGCAGCTGCTCGGGAGGCATGTAAGCGGGGGTTCCCGCGCCCGCCGAGCGCGGCGATGGCTCGCCAGTGAGATCCTGCGTGCGCGAGATGTCACCCACATGACCCGCCAGCGCGTGCGCCACGCCGAAGTCAGTGAGCAACGTCGTCACATGCTCCTCGCCAGAGAGCAAGACGTTGCCCGGCTTGAGGTCCTTGTGAACGATCCCCCTGGCGTGCGCATGCGCGAGCGCGTCGCAGACATCGAGCAAGATCTGGCGCATGAGCGACCAGTCCATCCTGGGAATCAGGCGCTCGAGGCTCCCCTTCGGGGCGTACTCCATGACGAGGAAGGGGCGTCGACCATCGAGCAAGCCGTAATCGTAGACGCCGACGATGCCGCTGTGCGAGAGCCCCGCGACCGCGCGCGCCTCGCGCGCGAACGCCTCCTGCACATCACTCGACTCGTCGACGTGCGCGCCGATGACCTTGATGGCGACCTCGAGATCCTGCTCGCGGTGGTTGGCGAGCCAGACATCCCCCATCCCACCCGAGCCAATGAGCGCGCGCATCACGAAGGGTCCGATCAGAGAACCAGGTCCAAGTTTTGTGGTGTTTTCGATCGTCATACCAGTAAACAGGCAAGGGACAAAAAAGTCACCGAGATCATCTTGCCGATGGCATCCAATCGAGCGATACAGGCTCGAGAGGAACGCTCTTCGAAATGACTCACAGGTCGGTTCATTCGACTCACCCACGCCCATCGCCGCAGAGAGCATGAAATGTACGAGACGCTCAAGAGCATCGGCTACTCACGCTGGTTCACCAATTTCATCACCTTCGTCATCATCGCCGCCGGGGTTTTGATCGGAATCGAAACATATCCATCGACGGTCGAGAAGTACGGTGGGATCTTACATGCACTCGACCAGTTGATCCTCTGGATCTTCGTGGTGGAGGTCGTCCTCAAGATGGTGGCCGAGGGCAACAAACCGTGGCGCTATTTCCTCGACCCATGGAACATCTTTGACTTTGTCATCGTGGTGGCCTGTTTCCTGCCGGGCGCGGGAGATTACGTGGTCGTGTTGCGAATGGCCAGGCTGCTCCGCGTGCTCAAGTTGGTGCGCGCCCTGCCCAAGTTGCAGATGCTCGTGACGGCGATGTTAAAGAGCATCCCATCGATGTTCTACGTGACGATCCTTTTGGGGCTGCTCTTCTACGTTTACGCGGTCGCGGCGGTGTTCTTCTTTGGCCCCAATGATCCGGTGCACTTCGAGACGCTCCACCTCTCGATGCTCTCGCTGTTCCGGGTGGTGACGCTCGAGGACTGGACGGACGTGATGTATATCGCGATGTATGGCTGCGACAATTACGGCTACGGAGACGCGATGGCGCTGTGCACGGCGCCAAACGCGCAGCCGATCCTCGGGGCAGTCTTCTTCAGCAGCTTCGTGTTGCTCGGGACCATGATCGTGCTCAACCTGTTCGTGGGTGTGATCCTGGCGTCGATGGACGAGACGAGCAAGGAGCACGCGCTGGCGATGGAGGCCGAGAAGCTCGAGGCTGCTGGTGAAGAACACTCGGTCGAGAACGACCTGATGCAGTTGGCGCGCGAGCTCGAGGGGATGCAAGAGCGCATCGCGTTGATGCGGCACCGACTGCACAAGGATAGCGACGAGTAACCACTCGAAAACGAGCGACCCGAGCGGTCGCGCGAAGAAAGAGGGCGCGGTGATTTTTCATGAAAAATCACCGCGCCCTCTCTTCATTTCGGGGCATGTCGAATCCGCCACACGCGCGGAGGATTAGCCACCCGTGAACTGGTCCTTGCTCCCGACGATCACGGTGACCTTCTCGGTCTTCTGGCCTCCCTCGGCGGGCTCTTCAGCCTCGGCCGGAGCAGCCTCGCTGCCTTCGTTGCCTTCGCTGCCTTCGCCGTCCTTGTACGCCTGCTCGTCGAGCAGGCCCGCGACAAACTCGAAGAGCTTCTCGCGAAGGTTCGCCGCGAGCTCGACGATCTCTTGATCATCGATGCCGAGCTCTTCGAACTGCTCGACCATCTTCTCTGCGGCGCGCAGCGAGCGACGCATAAGCTTGAGCTGCTCTTTTTTGGGATCGGGCTCGGGCGTGATGACCGCGTCCTTGAGGTCTTGTTTGAGTTCGGAGACGGTCTGTTCGCCGCGCAGCGCGCGCTCCTTCAGATCATCGTAGGCATCGCGAGAGAGGCGCTCTTTCGCGACCTCCTTCTGAGCCTTGACGAGCACATCGACGGTGTCCACGTCGGGGAGGATCACGCTGGCGTCACGCGCGGCGACGTCGACCTGATCATCGATCAACCTCGGGAGGAGCTCGGGCGCCTCCTGATCGATCCACTGGAACCCGCGCACGAGCTTACGCGCGGTGACCTGGCGGATCTGGAGTTCCTGGTCACAGTAGTCCTTAAATGCCTTGTAACCCCACTCCTTGTAGTCTTTATTGGCGGCCACGACGTTGAGGTGTTCGGCGAGGTCGATCCAGGATGCCTTGTAGTCGAGCGCTGCTTTTAGCACCATGTAACGAGGATCACTCGGGTCGAGGCCGACCATCTTCTCCATCATCAGGGCTGTTTCGCTCGTGATCGTGGCTTGATCAGACATATGCATTCTCCTCCAGACAAACTGACATCAACTCCCCGACAGGGGGACGTGGCGCACGTTTTTAGAACGTTTGTCACGCCCGCTCAAGCTCCAACCTCATACGTATGGCGATCATTGATGGTGGCCTGCTGTTTGGTGGCGCTGTTGGCGGGGTGTCGAGAAGAGGCAACCTCGGCGCAGGTTTGCGCGACCCCCAGACCGGACATCGCCGCGTCGCGACCCGAGGGTGTGATCGTCGCGGGCACGGGCGCAGGGCTCTCACCGTTAAAGATGCTCGCGCGAGCATACGCCGAGCAAACAAACGACCCGAAGGAGCGCGTCTTCATCCCGGTCTCTATCGGCACGGGCGGAGGACTGCGCGCGCTCGCGGCGGGCGCGATCGACCTCGCCATCACGGCGCGACCGCTCGAACAGAAAGAGAGAGAGAAGGGGTTCGAGGAGCATCGGCTGGCGACCTCTCGGGTGGTTTTCGTGACGCGGCGCGAGGAGCTCGAGCGGCTCGATCGCGCGACGTTGCTTGCCATCTACCGAGGCGAACAGCGCGTGTGGTCTGATGGACGCCCGATCACGCCGCTCTTTCGCGAGCGCGGCGACTCGAGCCTCAAGCTCCTGCGCTCGCACGACCCGGAGCTTGGCGAGGCGCTCATGCCTCCCGAGCGAGACACGCGTCGCGGCCTGGTGCTGCACACGGATCAGCAGATGCGCGACGCGCTGCTCGAGATCGATGGCGCGATCGGCTGGCTTCATGTGGGGATGATTCGAACAGAGACGCTCCCACTGCACCCTCTCGAGGTGCTCATCGAAGAGGATCGTTTGCTCGAGATCGAGCTGCCTATTTACCTTGTCGAGGCAAAGGATAAGGGGGAGCGGCGCGAGACCATCGAGCGGTTTTTGAGGTTCGCGACGAGCGAGCAGGCCAGGCACATGTTGGAGGGTCATGGATACCGCACGCCATGATCGCGAGCTGGTGCGCACGTTCTCGAGGAGGATGTTGCCGCTGGCGATCCTGTTCGGCTCGCTCGTGGTGCTCGCGCCCACGTTGCTTATGGCGGGGTTGGACTTCGAGCGCGCCAGAGCGCGCTCGGATCTGTACGCGCGCAACCTCGCGCACGAGGTCGCCAAGGATGCCTCGAGGCATCCTTACGTCTGGCGCTGGAGGATCGACAAGGTCGTCGAGGGGACGCTCGCAGAGAAAGAGATCCAGCACCTCGTGTATTTGCGCGTGGAGGATTGCGACAGCGAGGTCATCTTCGAGCATGGAAAGCCCGCGGGGTGGCCTTATACATGGATGACCTCGAAGGCCAAGGTGGTGACCACGGGCGGGGAGCTCGGGACGCTCTGGGTAGCACTCAACCCGGAGGCGGCCTCGCCAGGGAGGTTATTGATCGCGTGCTTGAGCCTGCTTATCGGCCTACTCTCGGGGTTGGCGCTCTATCACTTCCCGGTGAGGATCGTGCGTCGGCAGGCGCACGCGATCGAAGAGACCACCACGCACCTCGTGCACACGCGCCTCGAACTTCACCAGACCAACCTCACATTGCAGGAACGCGTGGATGAGGCGGTGTTGCAGATTCGCCAGCTCAGCCAGCGTGTGCTCGCGGTGCAGGATGAGGAGCGCGCGCGCATCGCGCGCGAGCTGCATGATGGGTTGGCGCAAGAACTCTCAGCGCTTCGGCTCGACCTCGAGCGCGCCATGCGCACGGCCGAAGACCAGCAACAGCGCGACCTCCTCGAGAGCGCCTCGGGGCAATGTCAGGACGCGCTCGCGGATCTGCGGCGCGCGATCCAGGATCTTCGCCCCGTGGCGCTCGACGCGGCGAACCTGATGGAGGTGATCCGTCAGAACGCCGAGCGCTTCGAGCTCTCGACGGGGATCGCTGTTTTTGTCAGGACGCAGGGTAATGTCGAGGATCTCTCGGGGATGCTCTCGGCGAGTCTGCTGCGCGTCTTTCAAGAGGCGCTGCATAATGTGGAGCGGCATGCGCAGGCGGATGAAATTGGCCTCTCGCTGACCTGCGCCGACGATGAGATCACGCTCGAGGTGCGCGACAACGGGGTCGGCTTCGAGACGGAGAAGCTCGAGCAACCGGGGCACGGGCTCTCGAACATGCGCGCCAGGGCGCAATTGCTCGGTGGGAGCTTCGAGGTCGAGAGCACACCTGGCGAGGGCACGACGCTTCGCTTTCGCGCCCCATTGCGAGGGTGATGCGCCCTACAAACGTGAGATTGTACCCTGACAGGACAATCCGCTATCGTGCGTCCGAGGGGCAACCTCGAGAATCGCAACAAACCATCCATGACCGCCAGGGACGAGATGTCTGATCAAATACGCATCCTTATCGCCGAGGATCACCAGTTGATGCGAGAGGGCTTGCGCTCGCTGCTCGCGGACGTCGAGGATCTGCGCGTCGTCGGAGAGGTCGCCGATGGCGCCGACGCAGTCCAGCTCGCGAGCGAGCAAGGCCCTGATGTGGTGATCATGGACGTGGGGTTGCCGGGGTTGAATGGGATCGACGCTGCACGCCAGTTGCAAGCGATGCGCCCTGATATTCACGTGTTGATGCTGACGATGCACGACGACGCGCAGACCGTGGATCGCGCGCTTCGTGCGGGCGCGCGCGGGTTCGTCCTCAAAGGGGGCGGCATGGAGACGCTCTGTGAGGCGATCCGCACCGTGCACCAGGGCGCGGTCTATTTCGATCCGGGCATCGCGCATTTTGTTCTGCAAGGTTACCTGCGGAGTGAGGAAGACGATCGCGATCCGCTCACACCGAGAGAGCGCGAGATCCTGCAACTGATCGCCGAGGGCAACACGAGCCAGGACATCGCCACACGCCTCGGGATCAAGGCAAAGACAGTGCAGAACTACCGCACACAGATCATGGACAAGCTCGATGTGCGCACGACCGCCGGTTTGGTGCGCGTCGCGATGAAGCTCGGCTTGACCTCGGAATCGGGCGATCTCTCCTGAAATTCCCTCCCCTACCCAGATCCGGGAAAAACTCCCACCCCGATCCGGGAAGATCCCCCATACAATTGGATCGCCTTATTTCGCATACTTTCCACAGGCGTAAAGAGGCCAACTTGTTCAGCAGCTATTCAGGCGGAGCACGGTTCATGCGCAGCAATTCGAAGCTGACGCGAGCCATATTTGTCTGCGTGTTCGTTCATTTTGTCGTGAGCTCGAACCTCATGACAGACGCGCATGCTCAGACGTCCCCCTCCAATGAACCTGTGACAGCTACGGAAGAAGACGACGCTCACGAGCAAACAGAAGTCGACGGTGAGCCTGTGGAAGGCGGCACGATCACAACCGAAGAGATGAGCTACGAGGGGGAGCTCGTCGATGACGGTGGCAACGTCACCACGCGCGCCAAACCGAGAAGACTGCCAGACCCAGGTCAAGCAACCTCGACGGTCACGCGCCAGGAGATCGAGGAGCGACAGCCGCGATCTGCCCCCGACGCGCTCCGCTACGAGGCAGGCGTCTTCGTGCAACAGACCGCGCACAGTCAGGGCTCTGCCTTTGTCCGCGGTCGCACAGGTCAGCAAACTGTCCTGATGTTCGATGATGTGCGCCTCAACAACTCGCTCTTTCGCCAAGGACCCAACCAGTACTTCTTCACGGTGGACTCGCGCACCATCGATCATATCGATGTCGTGCGTGGGAGCGCCTCGACGCGTTATGGAACCGACGCCATCGCTGGCGCGATCAACGCCGTCCCGCTCGAGCCAACATTTGATCCAGAGAAAGGCTTCATGATGAGGCCCGTGGTGAGCTATCGCTACGGGAGCGCGGATGGAGAATCAGGAGGACGGCTCGCGCTCGACACGCAAATCACGGACAACTTCGGCGTCCTCGTAGGCTTTGGCGGCCGCACCGTCGGCCAACTCGAGAGCGGTGGCATCGTCTATGGTCCCTACCTGGACACAGACGGCAACCCGGAGCAACCACAGGTGCCGCGCTTCGCCGAGGATCAACGCACGCAGCTTGGCACAGGCTTTGACGAACTCACCGGGGATATGCGCGCGGTCTATTATTTGGACAAGGACAAGCGCGTGGTGTTTGGCTACTACGCCTACCGCCAGTATGACGCGCCGCGCACAGACAATTGCGCCCCCGCCTACGCCCCCTTCGACGAGTGCCTCCAGTATGACGAGCAGTTCCGCACGCTCGCCTACGGCACGCTCGAGGGCAACTGGGGCCCACTGGCGAAGCAATCCCGGTTGGTGTTTAGCTGGCAAAACCAGCATGAAGAGAGGAGCTACGATCGCCCTGGCGCACAGGTCATCAATCGCGGTGAGGATGACGTCGACACCTATGGCGTGCTCTACCGCGCGACGACGGCGCGCTTTGACCTGCACGAGAACCTCTCGCTGGTTGGCCGCTATGGTGGTGAGGTCTACCGCGACAGGGTGAGTTCGACCGCGTCCACCGAGCTGCTCAACATCGGCTACACGAAGGATTACACGCGCGGACTTTACCTGTCTGGCTCGCGCTACAACTGGAGCGGCCTCTGGAGCGAGCTCGAGTTGCAGCTCTTTGACCGGGTGATCACGCGCGCCGGAGGGCGACGAACGCAAATCAGCGCCTATGCTCCCGAGGATGAGGAGTCGGGCACCCTGGGCGTGAACAAGACCTGGGGTGCATGGATCGGGAACGTCGGCGCGGAGTGGTGGGTCAACGAATGGTTGACGGTTTTGGCCAACGCAGATCAAGGATTTCGTGCGCCGAACCTGGATGACCTGACATCGCGCCAACGCACTGGCCCCGGTTTTCAGATCGAGAACGCCGCGCTCGAGCCCGAGCGAGGCGTCACACAAGAGATCGGCGTCCGCGTCGCGACAGGTCGCATCGAGGCAGATGCGTGGGCATATCGATCGACGCTCAACCAGGCGATCGCGCGCACGACGCGCGACTCGGACGCCTGCCCTCCGCGCGAGGTAGCGCCCGAGTGTCACACGACGTGGTCCCGGCTACAGCTTGTAAACCTGCCTGGACAGGCGCGGATTTTTGGAGCGGAAGGGAGCATCAAACTCGACCTCCCCGAGAACATCGAGCTTCGCTCTACCATCGCGTATGCATGGGGAGATGGACCTCGACCGCTTTATCAAGCAGACAACCCGGACGCCATCATCGATGACCGCGTCCCGCTCTCTCGCATTCCTCCGCTCAATGGGACACTCGAAGGGATCTGGCGCAGCGAGCGCGGCTTTTACATGGGAGCCGGGATGCGTTGGGCCAGAGCACAGGATCGACTCGCGCTCTCGGATATCTCTGACGAGCGCATCCCGCGCGGAGGGACGCCCGGGTTCATGGTCATCGATGGCCGCGTCGGCTGGCGCTTCGCGCGCCACGCGGCGGTCCACACCGTCTTCGAAAATCTCACTGACGAAGCCTACCGTTATCACGGCTCCAGCGTGAACGGACCTGGCAGGAGCTTCACGATGCAAATGGAGCTCGGTCTTTGACTCCTACTCACAACCCCCCATCACCCATCACAACAACCCATCATCACCCATCACCCATTGCTAATGGAGCTCTCGAAATGAAGAATTGGAAAAGGAACCTCGCGCTGTGCGCGTCGATGCTCGTGCTCGTCGCCTGTGGCCCTGGTGATGACGACAACAACACCACGAACAACAGCCACGTCGAGAACCACGACAACCACAACACGAACAACACGTCGGCGAATAACACCACCGCCAACAACACCTCGGCAAACAACACCTCCGCGAATAACACGTCGACAAACAACACGTCGGCCAACAATACGTCGGTGAACAATACGTCGGCGAATAACACGAGCACGCCAGATGCGGTGATGCAGTGGCAGATGTGTCGAGCAGAGACGACCGAGTACAGCCGCTTCGAGGAGACCATCTCGAGCATCGCGCGCATCGGTGGCTTCGAGAACATCGCCGACCTCCTCTGGGAGAACGAGATGGAGATGGTGGATCAGGACTTCATCGACGCGAACCTGATCTATGTCGAGGAAGAGGGCCTCGACTCGCGCGTCTCTCGTCGCGAGGACGAGCACTACGAGCCAGTGATGGAAGGAGGCATGACGCTTTCATGCCGCGATGAGGGTGTGCCGGAGAAAGATCCAAACCGTTGCGTCGGCCCAGCGCAAATCCGCCCGATCATCATCGACTCCTTCACCGAAGGGGCCACGGGAGAGGGTGAGCACAAGGTCGAAGCAGCCAAGGCGGAGGCAGCGCTGCTCTGGTTCCTCTATGTCTCGACCTACAAGGAGGCAACGACCTGCGCTGCCAAGGCCAAGGACTGCGACTCCTCGTTCGCGTACTATGGCGGCGGCGAGCAAAAGGATGGCGGGCTTGGTCTGGCGCGCTACTTCCGCACGCACGCGCCTGCCGCGCACGACAAGGTCTGGGATGGCATCATCGCCGTGCGTTGTTGGCGTGACGTCGACAATGGCGAAGAGGCGACCAACACCGAGCTCCACAATATGGCGCTCGCAGAACTCGACGAGGGCCTCGACTACGGCTTCTCCAAGCTCGTGCTCTGGCGCCTCGATGAGTTCGACGGCAACGAAGGGGTCGATCGCGACGCGGACTGGGCCTTCTTGAAGATCCTCGGGCCAGCGCTTCAACGCGCGGCGGATGCACGTGACGCGGACGCGGCGGCATCGCTCGAGGCGGCATGGGCAGGAACAGCAGATGAGCTCGACGTGGCTGCCACCAAGGCGACCATCGAGACGCTCTTCCCAGCTCCCTGAGTTGGCAGCAAAACCTGTCCTGTAAAAACGCGCCTTGCTCCTGGGCAGAAGCAAGGCGCGTTTTTTTGTGACCCGCGCAACGAATTTTCAATCTACCATTTGAAAGAAAGCGTTCTCTGACAGTGAACGAAGATTTCTTGGCGTTTGATTGCGAGCGCGCACATTCAGCACGCGTTCGAAATGACAATGAATAAATGGAGGATGATATGAAGAAAGCGCTCAAACACACGACCGTCGCAGCATCGGTACTTTTGCTCGGGCTACTCGCGAGCGCCCCCGCCTTCGCAGACGCGCCGATCAGGCAAGGTGGCAACTTCGGCCTCGGTATCGGCGGCGGTACGTACAACTCGGGTTTGAGCCTGAAGTACTACATGAGCAGCGGCCAGGCGTTGCAAGGCGTCGTCGGCTTTAACTACCGACGCGACTGGATCGGGCTGAACCTGGATTACCTGTTCGAGATGCCAGCGTTGGCGACAGGGAACGTGGTCGAGCTCGGATGGAACCTCGGGCCAGGCGCCGCCGTCGGTATCAGTGATTATGGTGTTGGCGCAGCGGTCGCAGGTGTCGCGGGCCTGGAGTTTAACTTCAACCCGGTCCCGATCGATCTGGTGCTCGAGTGGCGCCCATCGCTCAACATCGTCCCGAACGTCGACCTCGATCTTGTCGGTTTCACGGGCCACATCCGCTTCTACTTCTGAGCGGGCACGGCCTCTTGCGCAGTCGAGAGGACACGAACCTGACCGCGCTGGATTTCGAGCGCGGCAGGTTCTCCGCCATAGTGCGCGGCCATCCCCACATCGATGCGCCAGACCTTGCCATCACACGCCGAGGTGATGCCGTTGACTTGCGGCGTATGTCCCACGACCATGCGCTCGGCGCCGATCTTATCGAGGGTCTTCTCGAGGACCTCACACCCACCATTTCGATCCAGGTTCTCGTCCTGCGAGTAGAGCCTGACCCAGAGCGGGCTATCCTGTGAGGACATGATGGTGGGGAACGCTCCACCAGTGAGCAACCACGCGCTGACCTCCTCGTTGAGTTTGTCGATCCCGTAGTCGACGTGCTTGGGGAGGACGCCGCCGTGGACAAAGACAGAATCACCGACCACAGCGATCGCCTTGTGCGTGGCGAGTTTCTGCGCGTAGGGACCGCCGGGCATGAACGCGGCGAGGCGCCCGCGCGCTTGCTCGGGGAAGCGCTCGAGCGCTTTTGCCCTGGCAGGATCTTCGGGGAGCGCGATCTGGGCGAAGTCCTCGAAGCCACCTGGCGTGACGTAGCGAAGATCACCTCTGGCGTTCATCGTCTCGTGATTACCCAGGAGCAGGACGATGTCGCCGCCAGCGCTGCGCGCCTGCTCGCGCAGGGTGTAGAGAAACGCCATGATTTCGATCTCATCGTCCCCCCGATCGAGCAAATCACCGGTCTGGACAAGGACCTGTTTCCCACCGCTCCATCGATCCTGGGTATCGATCAATCCGGCGAGCGTGAGGGCGCGCTTGAAGGCGTCGAGATCGCCGTGCACATCGCCGATGGCGATGATCCTCTCGCTCCCGGGGTGGCGCGTGATCTTTGGCGGGGTCGCGACAGGCGCAGTGTTCGAATCCAGAGGAGACGTGTCTTTTTTAGAAACAGCGGGAGCGGTCGACGACGCGGGCGCGCTGTTTGGCGAAGGAGGGGGTGTGACGGGAGGACGCTGATCACAACCTACCAAAGGAAAGACCAATAGAAAGGGGAAGATACGCGCGTAAAAGTCAGGCACCAAGGCGAACTCCATCGAGAATTTCAGCCCTGCATCCGCTCGTGGAATTTGCAGGGAAAACGTTTTCAGCATACGCTTCAAGTGGCATGCTCGCTACTCTGGTGGGCAAAACGGACTTGTCAGCCCTTCTGGTGCACCGTATCGTCATGCACAGCCAGTGTCGTGCGATTTTTTTGGTTACTGAATGGTTGGTTCGATGACTTCACCGAGATGAAAGCATCAAACGCGCGAGGTGAAGGTGTCAGATGTCGGACTGGATGGAGAAGAGATGAGCGACGAGGAGCGATTCGAGGCGTTTCGCGAACTGCTCGAGGGAAAGCCCCCGAGCCTCGCGCTCTGGCGTGAGTTGTGCGAGCGTGTCGAAGTCTTCGCGGACGATGTGGCACTCGAGGAAGAGGTCGGCCCCAAGATCAACGCCATGATCGAAGATTGGGATGTTGGCCTGCGCAATGCGCCAGCGACCTGGATCGACAGGCTGCTCGAAGGAGAGCATGTCTCCGCGCTTATCATCACCCGCAAGCTCGACCTTCGCTGCCAACACCTGATGTTCGAAGACGCCGAGCTGCTCGCCGAGTCTCCCGAACTCGAGTGGATCTCCCACTTGAACCTCGCCTACAATGGTCTCCAGGACGAAGGGCTCTCCGCACTGGTCGAGTCTGAGTTTCTCGCCAACATCGAGTGGCTCGACCTCTCTGGCAACTCCATCGAGGCGCCCGGTATCAACGCCCTGGCAAAGAGCCCTCACCTGAAAAACCTGAGGCACCTGGATCTCACCGGGAACTGGGTCAACGACGCCGCGGCCACTTACCTGGCAAACTCCGAGACGCTTCAGAACCTCGAAGCGCTCGTGCTTCGCGGCAACCCGATCCGAGAAGCAGGCGCCGAAGCACTGGCAAACTCCCCCTTCCTCTCTGCGCCGATCAGGCACTTTTGGGATGAAGGTTGAGTTTTTAGAGATCCATTCTCACCGAGCTCCGTTGAAAGGGATGTGCATCGTTCACATCCCTTTTTCTTTGGAGTTTCACGACCATGTCCTCTCTCTTCCTCAAACTTCGCCATCACCTGCTCACGCTCGGCCTCTTGCTTATCGCGCTCTCCGTCAGCGCGCCCGCGTTTGCTCAATACAATAAATCAGCAGGCGTCAGCTCTGCCCCGGCAAAGCGCAAGGTCCGCGTCGAGAAGAAGGACGCGGACACGGGGAAGGTCGTCACGACCTACGAGGATCAGGCGGTCAAACGCGACGCTTATGGGAACGCCTCGAGCAGTGATTATGACCTGGCCGTCGACGGCGCGTTCGAAGGGCAAACCATTGTCGTGCTCCAGCTCTACACGCTGGAGTCGAACTTCGACTTCGAGGCGCCGCGCGCCGCGCTCAAGAAGAAAGGGTTCTCGATTTATCGATTCAAGGGCGCCGCGCCGAGCCCCGAAGAGTTGGAGAAAGCGCTCGCCAAGGCAAACCAGTTCTGGCTCATCGCCGACTCCAGCCGACACCTCAACGAGAAGCACCTCGCTGTCATCAAGAAGTTCTTCGACGAGGGCCACGGCATCTACATCTGGGGTGACAACCAGCCCTACTACGCTGACGCGAACTACGTCGCCGAGGCGCTCTTTGGCGCCAACATGAACGGCAACCTGATGGGAGATCAAACCATCACGCTGCGCCAGGGCAAGTCCGTCTCGGGCATCCTCCCGGATCACCTGCTCTCGACCGGCATCGAGTACATCTACGAGGGGATCACCATCGCGACCATCCAGCCCAACGAGACGCTCACGCCGCTGATCTGGGGCTCTGCTGGGAACCTCGTCGCCTCGTTCTATGACAAGCAAGGAAAGCGCGCGATTCTCGACGGTGGCTTCACGCGCCTCTACATCAAGTGGGACAGCGCGGGCACGGGCCGCTACATCACAAACGCCGCAGCCTGGCTCGCGAACTACGAGCGCTTTGGCGATGAGATCGTCTCGAAGGAACATCGCGATGACGACAAGAGCGAGAAGCCTGATGAGAAAGAGGACACCAAGCGCCGTGGCATCTTCAAGCGAAAGAAGGGATGACTGACTCGCCAGAGGTCAGCCTCGGAGGTGCGGCGTTTGCTCGATGAGCGTGCGCACCTTCGCGCTCAGCTCCTCTGCCGAGAGTTGCCACGCGACCCGGCCACGCGACACGAACGCGTGGCCAGCAAAACGCCCGCCTCGCTTCTGGACCAGCTCGCCGAAGGCTTCGATGTTCGAAACTTCGTAGCGGCTGTTTCCGGTCAAGAATAGCGACACCTCGCTCCCATGAAACGAGCTGGCCGAGGCAAACGCCCACATCGGAATGGCAGGCCGAAACCACCAGGTGGGCGAACAGAGCACGACCTTTCGATATCCCTCGAAGTCAACCTCGGGGTGCGCGATCTCTGTAAGCACGCGCGCCTCCTGCGCATGATCGGACGCGCGCATCTGCCCCGCGATGCTCCGTGGGTACGCGGGCGCATCGATTTGTACGAGGTCTGCATCGAGCGAGCGCGCGATCTCCCTGGCCGCGAGCAATGTGTTCCCCGAGCGAGAATAAACGACCACCACCGTGTCTGCGGGAGCTTCGCCGGTGCGTTTGTATGGCTCGCTATCTGTCCAGCGCTGGTCCTTGAAAACGATCAACCCCGCGCCTCCTGCGGCCACCGCGAGCGCGCCTGCGGCGGCGCCAAGGATGAGCTTTCGGCGACTCAACGTGAGCACCGGGGACTTCTTCTGTTTGACTGGTGTTGCCATCCTCGACTCCTCCTCATATCCCAGCGACGTGACATTCATCGAACACCGCATTCGCCTCACGCCATGCCCCAGGGGAGGTCCCCTCCCACCCCTGGAAGGCGCGGTAAAACGAATTGGAGTCCTTGTATCCTAGCAGGTAAGCGATCTCCTTGAACTCGAGGGTCGTGTGCTCGAGATAGTGGAGCGCGAGCTCGGCACGAGACTGCGACAGGAGATTCTGAAATGACTCGAAACCTTGTGCGTTGAGTTTTCGCTGCAAGGAACGCGAGCTCATGCACAGCTCCCTGGCCACCTGTCCGAGCGTCGGCTGCTCGCCAGCGAGTTGTTGCTTCATGATGATCTTGACCTGCTCGTCGAGGGGCTTTTGTTCCAGGCGTTGACCGAGCTCCTCCTCGAGTTTGGGCGCGAGCAACCCGAGCAAGTCCGGGTTGTAGGAAACAAAGGGCCTGGACAAGATCTCGTTTGCGAACACCAACACATCCTCGTCGCGACCACAGAGGATGGGACATCCAAAGAACGCGCTATAAAGCACCTCTTCTTCATCCGTGAGCGCCGGGCGCCGAAACTCGACGCGCAGCGGGGACACCGCCTCGCCGAGTCCTCGTTGCCCGACACTCAGGAGCCATGAAAAGCACTGGTCCACGAGCACAGCGGGCTCTCCCTCGTGGGCATCGGTCCATGCAAAACGAACCTCACGCTCGCGACCCCGCGCGGAGATCAGGAGATCCTCGGGACACACCAACCTCTTGAAGCGCGCGATCCGCTGGATCGCGTCCTCGAAAGTGCGGGAGCAGAGGCCCGCGATGATAAGCGGATCATACCGCTCTGGTTGCATCTCCGAACCTAGCCTGAGGCCAATTGCAGGCTCCGGGCTGCTCGCTTCGATGGCAGCATAGAGCGCGAAGAGCTCTTCTGTTGTCACCATGATCTGAGGTTGTTCGAACAGCGCGCGCGGCAAGCGCGCGCGCCGTAGCACCAACTCCGGTGAGATCCCCAGATCTTCGAGCTGACGAGAAAATGTGTAGGCGATCCGAAACCGAGCGTTCATCACGCGCTCCTGCAAAGGGTCAAAAACCTGAGCTCGCCACCTGCGAAGCAACATCGCCAGGCGGCGAGCTCATCATGAGTCAAAGGTACTCGTGGAAGAAGGGGACAAGCTCGCCGAGCGCTTCGTCGACAAAGGACGGCCCGTCATAGAGATCCATATGATTGGCGCCCTCGACGATATGGAGCTTCTTGCGATCGCTAGCGGCGACCTCCACGACGCGCTCGCTATGCCAGAGAGAGCCCGCCTGATCACCCGCGATCGCCAGCAAGGGTTGCGTGAGCAGGACATCTGCCAGGTGAAAGGCATCGAATGCGAGCAAGCGATTCAGGCTCTGGAGCGGCGCCTTCCCTGGTGAGTTCGGGTGCTGCGCTCTGTCCGTGTGATAGTATTCGTAGGCGTCGGCGAGATCTGGTGGGAGGTCTGGCGAAGGCTCAGATGGCGCGAGCGGCATGTATGTAATGGCCGCGCCGCTGGCCTCGGCGGTGCGCATGGCAGAAGCGGCATCGCGCAAACCGATCGACTGCGCGGGGTCATCTGTCCCGTACCACCCGTTTCGGATCATTGGCCCGATGTTCACCGCGCTCACTGTCCCCACCGCCTTGATCCTCGAATCCGTCATGGTCGCGCCAAGAGCATACCCTCCCCCGGCACAAATCCCCAGCGCGGCGATCTTATCTGGCTGGATGAAGCTCCTTGTGGAGAGGTAGTCCACCACCGCGCGGACATCCTCGACGCGAGCGTACGGGTCCTCCAGGTGGCGCAGCTCACCGCCGCTCTCTCCCTGGTACGAGGCGTCGTAAGCGAGCGCGACAAACCCCTGCTCCGCGAGCCTCGATGCGTAGAGCCCGGCCGTCTGCTCCTTGACGCCTCCGCCTGGGTGCACCACCACGATCGCTGGATAGGAGCGATCCTCGGAGAAGTCTTCGGGGACATGGAGATGAGCAGCGAGGGTGAGAGAACCGGTTGGCAACGTGATCTTTTTCATTGTTCGACTCCTTGGTGAGTAATGGCCCTCCATCGGGCTCGATTTCAAACTAAGGAGCGAACGGTGTCACGGCACTCGCACAACACGCCAAGTAACTCGCACAACGCGCCAAACCCCACAAGACAACCATATGCCACTGAAAACAAAGGCGTTTTGCGAAGAAACATTTTCACCAATCGTGATGAAAGTCGGGGATGGCGAGCCCGATCCACGCGAGCTCGCTGAGCAACACATGGTTGTACTGGTAGGAGCCAAAGTGCCAGGTTCCATCATGGTGATCCGAGAAGCTCGCCCAGAAATACCACAACCTCGGGTCTGCGCGGTTCGAGGTCAGATCGATCCCGATCAGGCAGGCGACCTGCGTCGAGGGCGTCTGACGTGGCGTGTGAAACTTGACCGGCGCGCCGATCAGCGTGCGTATCGTCGAGACAGGCATGTACGCTGAAGTCATCGGGTTCTCGACCCGGTAATGCCGGTGGTCGAGGATCGGGATAACCATCGGGTGATTTTCGGGGAACTGCTCGTAGACCACCCTCCCCCCGAGGACCCAGTGATTCCACTCGAAATCTTCTTTTCGGATCACGCGCACCGAGGGCGAATCCTCGGGGATGCGCTTCGAGTCATGCAGCGTCGTGTCGACATAGGACGCATAAGCGCTGGCCTGGACAGGTCTCCCCTCCATCGTCGAGAGGCTCTGGACGCGACGCATCGTGGGCGCGTTCGCGCCGGGCGAGAAGAGCGCGTCGAGCACCTGTGATGCGTCGGGGAAGTCACGCAGCCAATCCTGTGGCGCGAGGAAGAGCGTCGTCGTCGGATCGCCAGCGTAACCGAAGCGATCGCGGCGCGCGCGCTCGATCCCGAGCGTGGCGACGACCATATCGAGGTATTCTCTGGCGAGCATCGGCGTGGTCGCGTCCACGGCGGCCTTGTAGTCATCCGAGAAGATCACGACCGGATCGGGGTAGAGCGGATCGAGGACCATCCCAGGCATAAAATAACTCCCCATCCCGAGGTCGTGCTCGTAATCGTCGATCTCCTTGAGGCGCTCGTAGAACATCGTCATATCCCACTGACCGAGAACCGTCGCGATATGCTCTCCATAGGCCAGATCGAAGCCTTCGAAGTCACTCGGCTCGAAGAGGATCTCCTCGAGCGTGGGGACCTGGATCGATCCGCAGGGGACCTCGGCGCTTCTTGCTTGAAGCCAGTGCTCCCATGGTCTGTCCGGGGTGTCCTCCTCGGGCTCGAAGGAGGCGTCCACCCAGAAGACGCGGAGCCCATTGTTGGCGCGAAAGAACGCGACAAAGCGTGGGTCGAGCTCCCAGCCAAGTTCTGCCTGGATGCGCTCGAGCGCATCCAGCGAGAGCGGGGGTTGGCGCTCGGCGAGCAGAACCTCTACGCGAGGATCGCTCGAGAGCGTGGTGAGCATCGCGTCGATGCGAGCGTCGAGATCCCAGGGTCCAGGCGCCATGATATCCTCTCGATAAAGGTGCAAGAATGTTCAGCGCGAAAGGTAGCGCGCCCTCGATCTGCGCGCAACGGTTCATGTTGGCGAGGATGGCATTGGAAACAACCTCCTCCAGCCGCTATATTATCGCCCTGTTCGACGCTATCTAACACTCCCATGATGAGGAATCATGATGCGCGCGTCCTCCCTCCGCTTTCTCCCGCTGGCGATCGCCACGAGCCTGCTCCTTCTCGCGAGCGCTTGCTCCAGCCCCGCTGAAGACAACAACGGCAACAACACGACGCCTTCGCCGGACATGACCTCCTCGGGCACCGAAGATATGGGATCGGGCGAGGAGGATCAGGGACAGGTCGAGGAAGAGGATATGACCTCTTCGCCAGAAGACCTGGGGGTGGAAGAGGATATGAGCGTGGAGGCCGACATGGCCGACATGCCAGCGGAGAGCGAGTACCTCGAGATCCCCGAAGGCCCATGGGACATCACGCAGAAAGGCCCCTACAATGTGGGCTACACGGTCACCGAGATGACCTACAAGATCCGCCCCACGATGGAGGATCGCACGCTGAAGGTGGTCTTCTGGTATCCGACAAAGATCAAGTTGATGAAGCGCGCGGCGTACTTTAACGGCCTGCTGCGACGCACCAACCTGACCTTTGACAACCCGGAGGTCACCGATGAACCGGCGACCTTCCCGGTGCTGGTCTTCTCGCATGGCAACGGCTCGATCGCCGAGCAGAGCTACTTCCAGTCGGAGCACTTCGCCAGCCACGGCTGGGTGGTCGTGGCGCCCTACCACAAGAACAACACGATCGAGGACAACCCCTCGGCGATCAACTATGGCTCGGCGGTCGAGCGACCGCAGGACATCACCGCGCTGATCGACTGGCTCGAGGAGCTGCCCGAGGACGAGAAGTTGCATGGGAGGTTGGAGCTCGACAAGCTCGCCATGAGCGGCCACTCGTTTGGCGCGTTCACGACGATGGCCATGGTCGGCGCACAGTTCGCCGTCGACGACCTGCTCGCCGAGTGCGAGCAGGGAGAGATCGATGGCAACTACGATGAGACGTGCGAGATCTTTAGCGAGGACAGCATCGAGCTGTTCCGGGATGGGTTCTACGACGCGCGCATCAAGGCGGCGGTGCCTCACACGCCTGGCATTCATTACGTGTTCCGCGATGAGGGGATGGCTGCCGTCACCACGCCCACGCTGTTGATGACCGCTGGCCGCGACCGCGCGTTGCCAAACGCAGACAACGGCACCCCGATGTTCGCCGCGATGCAAGGGGAGCACGCGCGCTTCGATATCCCCAACGGCGGGCACTTCACCTACTCGAACATGTGTGGGTTGCTCGGAGGGATCGAGCAGGCCGCCAATGATGGCTGCAACGAGACCTTCATCGAGGAAGAGATCGCGCTGCCGATCATCAATCACTACACGATGGCCTGGATTCACTATCACGTCCTCGGTCACACCGAGCACGAGGCGCTCCTGAGCGGCGAGGTCACGCCATACGAGCAGGACGTCGTGACGTATATGGCGAAGTAACGCTTCGCGACGCTCGCTGCCGAGCAAAAAAGAAGCCGCCGAACATTTTTGCTGGTCGGAATCAGACGACTCCCACCACACCGCAAAAATGTTCGGGGGCTTCTTTTTTGCGGGCGACGCGCTGGTGGTTCGCGAACACGTGATGTTCAGGCAGCTTCAGGCAACGCGGCCTCGTCCTCGTCGGCGCCCTTTCCGATGGTGAGGAGACCTGCGGGGAGCGCGATCACGACGCTCGCGAGGATGCCCCAGGTGGCCGTCACGCCAGGGTTGGCGAACCCGTAAGAGATAAGCTCGGGGCTCTTGCTGAAGTAATAAGCGCCATAGAGCCCGAAGTGCACGATCAGGGCAGCGATGGAGCTGCCGAGCACGGCGTAGCGGTGAATGTTTTTAAAGAGGATGCCGCTCAAGATAGGCGTCAAGCTCGCGGCGACGATGCCATAGACGCCGAGCTGCCCGAAGATGCCGAGCAGCTTTGGCGGATTGAGCGCGATGACAAAGGTGACGAGGCCGAGCGCGACGAGAATCCCCTGACCGGCGTGGTGCGCGATCTTGTTCTGCTCGTCCTCGGTCTTGTCCTTGAGGAGGTTGTCGCGCGTGAGGTTGAGGAAGAGGTCGTTGGCGGCGATGGAAGAGAGCGCGATGAGGATTCCATCGAGCGTGGACATCCCCGCGGCCATGAGCGCGACCATGATGACGGCGACCATCGTCGGGCTGAACGTCTTGGTGATGTAGACGGCCATGACCATATCCTGGCGGAAGGCGCCCGTGTTCGGGTCGATAAACGCCTCCTTTGGCATCTCCATCATATGCGCGTAGATGCCGACGAGCAGCAGCGCGGTGAAGATGATCGAGACGACGATGCAGACGCCGAGGTACTTCCAGACATCGGAGTCACTCTCGACATAGAGCGCCTTGATCATGATGTGTGGCTGCGAGACGAGCGCGAAGCCGATCACGAAGCCGCAGATCCAGACCGAGAAGAACGAGCCATAGAGCGGGCTGGCGGGGTTGACGGACTCGACGAGGTTGGGGTCGACGGTGGCGAGGCGCTCGGCGACTGGCGAGAAGCCGTCGGCGAAGAAGTGGAGCCCGCTGGCGACGATCACGCCCGCGATGACCACCATGATGATCCCCTGGAGCGTGTTGGTGTAGGCGTGCGCGTAGGTGCCGCCGACAAAGATGTAGGAGAAGACAAAGCCAATAATCAACGCGACGCTCGCCAGGTTACTCAACCCGAGCGTCTGCTGCATCACGATCGAGAGTCCGCCCACGATAAGCACCACGAAGGTCAGCGAGAGCAGGTTCACGCAGGCAAAGAAGATCGTCATCGCCTGGGACTTGTAGCGCTGCCCGACCCATTGCGGCAGGGTCACAGCGGAGGTCTTCTTGCCCACTCGCCGAAAGCCGAGGCTCATCACGAGCAGCCCGATCACGATCCCGCTGCCAGCGGCCACCCCGAGGTGCATGATCGCCGACATACCGTGGACGTAGACAAAGCCAGGGTTGATGACAAACGTGGCGGTCGAGGCGATGGAGGCCGCGAGCGTGATCCCGACGATGATCGGGTTCATGTCTCCGGCGCCCACGGCGAAGCTCTTGATATCGGTGGTCTTCTTGTGGCCGATGTACGCGAGCGCGCTCGTGGCCACGAGGTAGAGGGTAAAGAGCCCCCAGATCAGGGGACGGTCGGTGATAAAGCTCAAATCCATGATGCCTGCCTCGCTCATGAGCGTTTGAGAGAACTGTGATGACGACAACGAAAGCGAGTCGGTTTATAGAGCACCCAACTTCGCAATGCAACATGTTTTTGCATCGCAAAACAAAACCATAATGCAGCGCAAAAAGACCACAAAACAAGCCACTCGCAGCGTTCCGCCCCGCAAAAACAACCACACCTATTGCGCGAGCCATGTGTCAGAACACGCAGCTCATGCGCAAGCGCAACAAAGCACTGCACGTGCGTTCACCATTTCGTATTCCACACGCCAGAGCCCGCGAGACGGGCGCGGGAGGCGATGTTTTTTTTATGGAAAAAAAAACCCCCGGGGGGTGTGTATTGGTGCCCCACAAAACCCCAACCGCGCGCCGTAATATCGGCCCA
>JAYZVO010000104.1:0-49298 GCA_036155555.1 Myxococcota bacterium | reverse complement strand
CCTCCAGGCGGTCGCGCAACAAGATCTCCTCGAGCGACAAACCACCGTCGAGCGCGAGATTACCTTCAAGCCTCGCCGCGGCTCGATCCTCGATCGCAACGGCACCGAGCTCGCCGTCACCGTCAAGGCGCCAAGCCTCCACGTCCGACCTCGTGATATCGAGGATCGCGCGGCCGCTGCCGATAAACTCGCGCCGCTGCTCGAGATGGACCGTGACGCGCTCTTCAAGAAGCTCGATCCCAAGAAATCCTTTGTCTGGCTCCAGCGCCAGGTCCACCCCGAGAAGGCCGCCGCCGTCATGGCGCTCAAAATTCGCGGCGTCGGCGTCACCAGCGAACACAAGCGCTTTTATCCTCAGCAAGACCTCGCTGGTCAGATCCTCGGGTTTGTCGGCGTGGATGGCAACGGCCTCGAAGGGCTCGAGCGCGCCTTCGAGTCTCAGTTGGCAGGCGACAAGACCCGCATTAAAGGCCAACGCGACGCTCGTGGTAGGATGATCCTCACCGAGGAGGCGCCAAAGTTCGAGACCTTCGAAGGCGCCACCCTCGAGCTCACAATCGACGAGCGCATCCAGCGCGTCGCGCAAGATGCGCTCGCCGAGCAGGTCGAAAAGCACAAGGCCAAGGGCGGTTGGGCTGTCGCCATCGATGTCCAGACCGGGGAGATCCTCGCGCTCGCCAACACCCCATCCTTTGATCCAAACCGCTTCCGCGAGCACACCTCCAAGGATTGGCGCCTGCGCCCCGTGACCGACACCTTCGAGCCGGGTTCTGTGGTCAAGCCGCTGGTGCTTGCTGCGGCGATGCAGGAGAAGACCGTCTCGCTCGATTCGCGCTTTGATTGTGAGGGTGGTCGCATCAAGATCGGCCGCTACTCCATCCGCGATTCGCACGCGCACGACATGCTCACGGCGGCCGAGGTTGTTCAGGTGTCCAGCAACATCTGCGCCTACAAGATGGCGCAAACCATCGGCAAGGATAAGCTCTACAGTTACCTCAAGGACTTTGGCTTCGGATCGCGCACTGGCCTTGGCTTGCGCGGGGAGCAGCCCGGATTGGTGTGGCCTGCGTCCAAGTGGGCCGAGGTCTCGTTCGCAAACATCGCGTTCGGGCAGGGCTTCACCGCCACGCCTGTGCAAATCACCAACTCCATCGCCGCCATCGCAAACGATGGCATGTTGATGGAGCCAAAGCTCGTGCGCCGCGTCATCGACCGCGACGGGCAAGTGATCCGTGAATCCAGTCCTCGCCTCATCCGTCGCATCGTCAACCCCGAGGTCGCGCGTCAGGCCGCGCAGGCGATGGCGCTCGTGACGATGGAGGGCGGCACGGCAAAGAACGCCGCGATGGAGCACTTCACCGTCGCTGGAAAGACCGGCACCGCGCAAAAGGTCAACCCCAAGACCAGACGCTATGATCCTGACATGTGGATCGCGTCCTTTGTCGGCTTCTTGCCCGCCGAACGCCCCGAGATTGCCATCGGCGTCATGATCGACGAGCCTCATCCGATTCACTACGGCGGCGTCGTCGCAGCGCCCGCGTTCACAAAGATCGCCCGCGAGGCGATCGCGGTCAGAGGAATCCTTCCTCCACCACCGGAGGAGCGATTTCACGCCGACAGGATCGCCAGCGAGAGTGCCAAGGCTCCCGTCAAGCCTGTGCCTCAACCCGAGAATGAGGACGAGGACGTGATGGATCTCGGCGTCGCGCGCGTCCTGCACGATCCGCGTAGTCGTCGCACAGATCAAGGCACCGTGATGCCGGATCTTCGCGGCCTGACGGCGAGGCAGGCTATCTTGCAAGCGCGTCGCCTGGGTGTCTTGCCCGAGGTTCATGGTTGGGGCAGGGTGGTCTCTCAACGCCCCGAGCCGGGCATGTTCTACCAGGAGGGCGCCGAGATCGAACTCGAGCTTCTCCCCGCCAGCGACTCTTCACTCGTCGCCAGCGAACCTTCCAATGGTCCGGGCTCGAGCAAGTAGCAGCCCTGGAGTTGCAACATGCGCTCTCTTCAACAGCTCATCCTCGATACGACCTCTGATGGTGGCCGCGCGCTGCTCTCGCTCGAGGACGCTGCTCATGGCAGCGTCCTCGTCCGTGGTGCGCAGTTCGATAGCCGAAAGGTGACCTCGGGGGATTTGTTCGTCGCGCTGGTCGGCGCCAGCGTCGATGGTCACGATTTCTTGCAACGCGCAGCGGATGCCGGAGCATCCGCTGCGCTCGTGCAACGCGATCATCTCACTTCCATCACCACGGATCTTCCGCTGCTTGTCTGCGAAGACACGCGCGCTGTCCTCGGTGAAATCGGCGCGATTTTGTACGGTCGCCCGCTCGATGCGCTGACGCTCGTGGGAATCACCGGGACCAACGGGAAGACGACGACCTCCTTTATTCTGGAGGCTCTGCTCGCTGCCGCTGGTAAACGCGTCGGCGTCATCGGCACGGTGAATTACCGCTGGCCTGGATCGATAATCCCCGCGCCAAACACCACGCCCGAGAGCCTCGTCCTCCAGCAACTCGCCGCGCGCATGGTCACAGATGATGTGGACACGCTCGTGATGGAGGTGTCGAGCCATGGGCTCGCCACACATCGTTTGCGAGGCGTGGCGTTCGATGTCGCCATCTGGACAAACCTCACCCAGGATCATCTCGACTTCCATGGCAGCATGGAGGCTTATCGCGAGGCCAAGGAGCGCCTCTTCTTCGAGCACTTGCGCGAGGATGGGTTGGCGATCATCAACGTCGATGACGCCGCTGGCGCGAACCTCGCGGCGCGTTTGCAGAGCAAACGCGCTGGCCTCCGGGTGCTGACCTACGCGCTCGGTGATGAGGGGCGCCCTGATGCGTTTCTCCTCGAAGCGAGCGAGACCCTCGAAGGGATCGCCTTCCATGCCAACTCGAAGAGGATAGGGCGGCTGCGCTCCCCGATGCTCGGGAGCTTTAACATGGCAAACACGCTGGCGGCAGCGCTCGTCGCCGCGCACCTGGCCGAGCCCGGCGCATCCTCGTTGGAGGATGTGCTCCAGGAGGGGCTCGATAACCTGGGTGGTGTCCCGGGCAGGCTCGAGAGGGTCAACCCTGGCGAGCAACCCGCTGTCTTTGTCGACTACGCGCACACGCCAGACGCGCTCGAGCGCGCCTTGAGCGCGCTCTCTCCGCATTGCGAAGGCACCTTGCACGCTGTCTTCGGGTGTGGCGGCGATCGCGATCGAGGGAAGCGGCCATTGATGGGCGAGGTCGCGGCGAGAATCGCGGATCGCCTGATGGTGACTTCGGACAATCCTCGCAGCGAGGACCCTGGGTCGATCATGGACGCTGTTTTTGAAGGGATTCCCGCGCAGATGAGCTCGGCAACCGCGCGTGAGGTGTCACGCGCTGCCGCGATACAGGCTGTGATCCTCGGGGCCGAGAGGGAGGATGTGATCCTCATCGCGGGCAAGGGGCACGAGACCTACCAGGAGCTCGCCACAGGTCGGATTGACTTCGATGACCGCGAGCACGCACGCGCCGCGCTCGCAGAGCGTGCGCGGCAGACATCGCCGCAGGGTGGAGAGGGGGAGAGATGAGCGAGACGCAAGCCAGATTGATTTCCACGTTCTCTCGCGCGCAGCTCGCGCGCATGTGCGGTGGCGTGCTTCATGGTAGCGCCGATGCCGACGCCAAAGGAGTTGTCACGGGGCTAGGCTCGGACTCGCGCTCGGTAGGGGCGGGGGATTTCTTCGTCGCGCTCGTCGGTGAGCGCTTCGACGCGCATGACTTTTTGGGAAGCGTCGCGGACCGAGGCGCCGCGCTCGCGTTGGTGTCGACGCTTCCAGAACCAGAGGTGCTCGAGCGGCTCCCTTGCGTGCTCGTCGAGGACACGCTCGTGGCGATGCAATGGCTCGCCAGAGAACTCTTCGAACAGGTGCTCCGGTTTCATCGCGATGTCGAAACCATCGCGCTGACAGGATCGAATGGAAAGACCACCACCAAGGAGATCCTTCGCGCGCTGTGGGCATCCCGAGGTTCGACTTATGCGACGCACGGCAACCTCAACAATCACATCGGCGTCCCGCTGACGTTGTGCAATCTGCCGCTGTCATTCGATTCGATCATTGTCGAGATGGGCGCGAACCACGTCGGCGATATCGCGGAGTTGATACGCCTCGCGCCCGCCAGCCGTCGCGTTATCACCTCCATCGGGAGCGCACACATCGAGGGCTTTGGAGGTCTCGATGGCATCCGAAGAGGGAAGGGTGAGATCTTTAACAGCCCGAGCAATGGCACGCTCGCGGTGGTCCCACACCACGAGCGCGATGCATTGATTCCCGAGAATTTTCCCGGTCGCGTCTGGACGTTTGGGCCAAGGGGGAGCGGCGCGACGCTGGAGTTCTCGGTCGAGGGGACGGGTGTCGATGGGATGAAGGTCTGGCTCGCTGCGCGCGGTCAGGAGTTGACGTTAACCTTGCCGCTGCTGGGAGCGCACAACGCGTCGAACCTGGCAGCAGCGCTCGCGACGGTTTGGGATGCGACCCTGGAGCGTGACCCGAAGGCAACGCTCGACGCGGCGACGCTCGATGAGGCGCTCGGCAAACTCGAGGTCCCTGGAGGGCGCTGGCGCAAGGTGCAGGTCGGGGACTTGTTGTTCCTCGATGATGCTTACAACGCCAACCCTTCGAGCGTGATGGCGAGCTTCGATGCGTTCGTGCAGTGGCAAGCTGCCCTCGAGGAATCACATGGTGGTCCTCGCGTCGCGATCATTGGCGAGATGCTCGAACTGGGCGAGGGGGCAAAAAACTTCCATCAAGAGATCGCCCGTAGTATAGCGAAGGAGGAGAGTCTCCACCTACTGGTGTGCGTGGGAACGTATGCGGACGCGATGGCGGCCGCTGTTTCCGAGCGTTCTGGCCTCGAGGTCGTCGCGGCAAAGGATGTCGCTTCTGCCGCATCGGCGCTGGAAGAGCGGACCACTCGTGGTGTAGTCTTTCTCAAGGCAAGCCGGGGCGCACGCCTCGAGCGCGTCATCGACATCATCCAGGATGGATGTCCGGGGTAGGTCAACGAGGGTAAAGGATTAAACCCACCGACCGCCTCGGTTGTCAGAGCAAACGAGCGCACGCGCAGGCAGAATGCCGCGCGGCGCGTGCTTGAAACGTGGCAAGGACGCCGAAGGTCAGGTGGCGAAGCATGCTGTTCGAACTCTTCTTCATGTTGAAGGACACTTTCTCTCCCTTCAACCTCTTCCGTTACGTCAGCTTTCGCGTCATCGCCTCGATGGTGACCTCGCTGATGGTCTGTCTTCTTCTCTATCCCTGGTTTATCCGTAAGCTTCAGGAGCGCCAGATCGGGCAAGTGATTCGGGCCGAAGGCCCCGAGTCTCACTACTCCAAGGCTGGCACTCCGACGATGGGCGGCGTGCTTATCGTCCTCTCGGTGGTTGTCTCGACCTTGCTCTGGGCAGACCTGAGCAACCCTTACGTCGGCACGCTCCTGATTATCACCGTCGGCTTTGGCGTCGTTGGCTTTATCGATGACTCGATGAAGCTTCGTGGGAAATCATCGGCCGGTCTGTCCGGCAAGATCAGGCTGCTCATCGAATTCGGGCTGTCTGGCATCATGATGTACTTCCTGCTCACGCATGATGCCTTCCAGTACGACACGCAGCTCTACCTCCCGTTCGTCTCCACCGAAAAATTCAGCATGCACCTCCCCATCTACGTGTACATCCCGTTTATGTGCATCGCGATCGTGGGGACGGGCAACGCGGTCAACCTGACAGATGGCCTCGATGGCCTGGCGATCGGCCCGGTGATTGTCGCCGCGGGGACATTCCTGGCGCTGGCGTATGGTTCGGCGACGGTTTTAAGTTACGAAGAGGTCGTCAACGGACAGACGGTGTTGCACCAGTTTGACGTGGCGCGCTACCTGATGATTCCGAAGGTTCCTGGGGTTCAGGAGTTGGCGATCTTCTGCGCGGCTATCATCGGCGCGGGACTTGGCTTTCTCTGGTACAACACCTTCCCGGCGCTCGTGTTCATGGGCGATGTGGGGAGTTTGGCGCTCGGTGGCGCGCTCGGGACGATGGCGGTGGTCACAAAGCACGAGCTGCTCTCGTTGATCATCTTCGGGTTGTTCGTCGTCGAAGCCTCGAGCGTGATCATCCAGACGACCTCCTTCAAACTGACTGGAAAGCGGGTCTTTCGCATGGCCCCGATTCACCACCACTTCGAGAAGTTGGACTGGCCCGAGACGCGCATCGTCGTGCGCTTCTGGGTGATTTCCTTCCTCCTCGCGCTGCTCGCGCTGGCGTCTCTCAAGATTCGCTAAGGCCCCGAGCAGAGATAGCACGCACCGGGGCGACGCCTCTCGCAGCAAGGACGCAGCGAGGTCACCCCGAGGGTAAGTAACGCGTTCGACAAAGGGCATGGAGGCCTGAAAGTCTTATGAGTGTTGATGTTCTTGCAAGCCTCGCGCAACAGGTCACTGGTCGCGCTCAACGCGAACAGGCGGAAGAGCGCGGTTGGGATATGTGGTTGCTGCTCACGGTCTTTGTCCTCATCGGATTTGGCCTCGTGATGTTGTACTCAGCGAGCGCCGTGATGGCCTCGCAGCGTATGGCGCACCACTTTCACCTGGTCTCCAACCAGCTCCAGAAAATCGTCATCGGCATGGCGCTGATGGTCGTCGCCTTGAAGGTCGATTACCGTTGGTATCAACGCCTGATTTATCCGATCTTTGGCGGCACGCTCGCCATGCTCGTGATGGTGCTCATCCCTGGCATCGGCACCGTACAGAACGGCGCGCAGCGTTGGTTCTCACTGGCTGGCTTCTCCTTCCAACCCGCCGAGGTCGCAAAGATCGTGGCGGTGATGTACCTGGCCTATTCGGTCAGCAAGAAGGGGGAGAAGATGACGAGCTTTACCGTCGGTTTTATCCCACACCTGTTTATGATCGGGCTGATGGTCGCGCTGTTGATGAAGCAGCCTGACTTTGGCTCTTCTGTGATCCTGCTCTCGATGATGATGATCATGATCTTCGTCTCGGGCGCGCGCACCTTCTACCTCGGCATGTTCGCGGGGCTTGGCATGCTCGGCGCGTATATCGCGGTCTCGAGCAGCGAGTACCGCATGGACCGCATCCGCGCCTTCCTCGACCCCTGGAGCTATCGCCAGGGCATCGGCTACCAGATCAGCGAGTCGCTCATCGCCATTGGCTCCGGTGGCCTGGAGGGGAGGGGGCTCGGCAATGGCACCGGCAAGCTCGGGTATGTGCCCGAGCTCTGGAACGACTTCATCGGGACGATCGTCGCCGAGGAGTTGGGAATTTTAGGTGTGATTGTCCTGGTAGGTTTGTTTGGAGTCTTCCTCTGGAGGGGCTTCAAGATCGCGATGAACGCCAACGACAAATTCGGCGCATACCTCGCCTTCGGGATCACGACGATGTTCGGGATGCAAGCGACGGCCAACCTCTGCGTGGTCACCGGGTTGCTCCCGACCAAGGGGCTGACGCTCCCATTCGTGAGCTTTGGCGGTTCCTCGCTGATCATGGCGATGTTTGCCACGGGCATCCTGCTCAATATCTCGCGAGGGGCTCCCGATATGTGGGAGATCCGCCGGGTCGAGCGCGAGGCCGAGCGTGACGCGCGTCGCTGGGACAAGCGCCGCGATAAGATCCTTCGACGCAGGGAGGATCTTCGCGATCGCTTCGACGATTGATAAGAAACTTCCTGGTTGGCGCCTCGGTGCGCGGGTCAAGGTTTCGATCGCAACCAAAATAAGATGGCGATGTGTTCGCCGTCGATGACAAGAGAGCGTGGAGTGGAGATGTCGAGACGGGTCGTGATCGCAGGAGGAGGGACGGGAGGACATCTCTTCCCTGGCGTGGCGGTAGCCGAGGAGCTCGGGCGGCTCGGAGAGGATATCGAGGTCAGCTTTGTCGGCACGGAGAAGGGGATCGAATCCCGCGTTATCCCGAGGCTTGGCTACCAGCTCGATTTGATGGACGTGCAAGGGTTAAAGGGGGGCGGCATCGGCAAGCTCAAGGGGGCGCTCAAGCTCCCGGCCGCGGGCCTCGAAGCGATGGCGCTTGTCCGAAAGCTCAAGCCATCACTCGTGGTGAGCGTGGGAGGTTACGCCGCTGGCCCCTTCACGATGTGCGCGGCGGTGATGGGTGTTCCCACCGTGCTGCTCGAGCAAAACAGCGTCCCCGGAGTTACAAATCGCGCGCTTGGCAAGGTCGTCAAGCGCGCTTTTTTAACATACGAGGAGAGCAAGGGCTTCTTCCCCGGAAGCAATGTCGAGGTCGTCGGCAACCCACTGCGCCGCGATCTGCTCGATCGCGCCAACTCCTTTACTTACAAGGCGCCAAAACCTGGCGAGAAGCTCAAGATCATGGTCCTGGGAGGCAGCGGCGGTTCGCTCGCGCTCAACCAGCAGATCCCTGGCGCGCTGTGTGATTTGGGGGAGCTGGCGGCAAACCTCCAGGTCACGCACCAGGTCGGAAAGCAAAACGGTGATCTGGCGCGCGAGGTCTACTTTGGTGGCGAGGAGGGGAGCCCGAACTTCGCGGGTGATGTCGAGGTCGTCGAGTTTATCGAGGACATGGCGAGCGCCTATGAGGACACGCACCTGATGATCTGTCGCGCGGGCGCGACGACCATCGCCGAGGTGCTCGCGTTTGGCCTCCCTGCCATCTACATCCCGTTTCCAGGCGCCGCCGATGACCACCAGACGAGCAACGCGCTCGCGCTCACCGAGCAGGGCGCTGGCGTGATGGTCCCGCAATCAGACCTGGAGTCGAACCGCCTCCAGCGACTGCTCGAGGGGCTGATCCAGAACCCCGAGTCCCTTGCCAACATGGCGATCCGCGCCCGCGCGCTGGGCAGACCAGAGGCTGGCGAGCAGATCGCGCGCGAATGTCTGGCGCTGATGAAGAAGTGATCGGTCGCGCTCATGGCTCCGTGAGAGGACGATCTAAAAAGGTAATATGTCGAGATAAGAGAATTGAAGTTTTCCACAGAAAGGTAACATATGTTCAGTGTTGTTGTGGAAAACTTTGATCAGCCTCACGTGTCGATTTTATGCCTTCGAGAGCGCTGCTCGTTCGGCGCCAAGATTCATCCTTGCGGACCTTTTTTGCTCGTGTATGATGACCCGGTAAGTGCAAATGCAAACCGTTCTAAAGTTGGTTTGTAAACATTAAAGTAGTTCTTTAGGTTTCGACCTCTGCGGCTCCACGCGTGTGCCTCAGGGGTATCGATCGTCCATCACCGAGAGATTCATGGCCGCCTCCACGCTGGATACAAACCCTGTGATGCTCGCGCTCGACGCGTTGCTCGGGGGGCGTGCGCGCCATGGAGAGTCGCTCGCGCGGCGCTCGAGCTTGCGCATTGGCGGCGAGGCGGATCATTGGGTCGAGCCTGCCTCCCTCGATGAGTTGATCGAGGTGTGTGAGCTGGCGACCGCACATGACCTGCCAACTCACGTGGTCGGCCTCGGCTCGAACACGCTCTTCCCTGACGAGGGGCTGCGCGGGATCACGATCCGCATGAGCGGTGAGCTGGCAACCTGGCAGGTGCTCGGAGAAGAAGAGGGCGTCACGCGCGTTCGCGTCGGCGCGGGGTTGGTCAACGCTCACCTCGTGCGCGGCGTGCTCGCCAGCGGGCTGGTCGGCGCCGAGTTCCTCGTGCTCATCCCCGGAACGTTCGGTGGGGCGGTGGTCATGAACGCTGGCACAAAGGAAGCCGAGCTCTCCTCGGTGCTCACGTCTGTGACGCTATTGATTCCCGATCCTGCCACGAGCAGTTGGAAGACTGCGGTGATGACGCCCGAGCAGCTCGAGATGCGTTACCGCCACGCGACCCTGCCCGAAGGGGCGATCGTCGTCGATGGCATCATCGCGCTTCAGAAAGGGGACGTCGAGGCAGCCTCGCAGGCGGCAAAGGATGATAAGGAGCGGCGCAACCGCACCCAGCCTTACAAGCTCGCGAGCGTCGGCTCGACGTTTGCCAATCCTCCTGGAGACTACGCCGGGCGCCTGATCGAGGCGGTCGGGTTAAAGGGGGTGTCGCGCGGTGGCGCGCGCGTATCCGATCTGCACGCGAACTTCTTTATCAACGAGGAGGGCGCCAGCGCGGCGGACTTCCTCTGGCTTATGGCCCTGGCCAGGGTTCGCGTGCGTCGCGACTTTGGCGTCGAGCTCACCCCCGAGGTGAGGTTCGTTGGATTTGATGGCACTCGTGAGCTCGCGCGCATCGAGCGCGAACTCACCATCGCATTGAATGAGTCAGGCAATGACAACAAAAGGGGCGAGGATGCTTGAGCATATCGACCGCGCGCGCTTCGCCGGAGAAAGCGTCGGCGTCCTTTATGGGGGACGCGGCAGCGAGCGCGCCATCAGCCTCAAGACGGGCACCGCGCTCGCCAACGCCCTGCGTGACGCGGGCCACGAGGTCACCGAGTACGACATGCCAGAGGATCTCGGCGCGCTCGTCGAGGATATGCCCGCGGCCGTGCTGCTCGGAATGCACGGCGATGGTGAGGACGGCACCGTGCAAGGTCTGCTCGAGGTCTTGCGCATCCCTTACTCTGGCTCCGGCGTGCTCGCCAGCGCGCTCGCCATGGACAAGCACCGCGCCAAGGTCATCATGAGGGACGCGGGCGTGGCGCTCGCTCCGGGTGGCGCGTTGAAGCGGCACGAGCTCGAGCCAGCGGCATACGCGCGCTTGCTCGAGCTGCATGACTTGCAGAACAAGAAGCACGTCCTCAAGCCCAATGACTCTGGCTCCAGCGTCGGAGTGCACGTCCTCGAGGCGGGCGCTGACGCGAGCCATGCGCTCGCGGACATCGCCGCGCTCATCGACGATGGCAAGGCGACCTCGGCGGTGCTCGAGGCGTTCCTCGAAGGCCCGGAGTACTCCGTGGGGTTCTTCGGTGATACATGCCTCGGTGTCATCAACATCACGCCAGCGCAAGGGTTCTACGACTACCACGCGAAGTACGAGTCGAATCAGACCTCGTATGTTCGCGTCGAGGACAGGGCATTGGCTGGCCGCATCGAAGCGCTCGCGCTGCAAGCGTGGCGCGCGCTCGGATGCCGCGGGGTGGGGCGCGTCGATGTGATGGGCGTCGATCCTGGCTCGGAGCACCTCGCCGTGCTCGAAGTCAACACGATCCCTGGCATGACGGCGACGAGCTTGGTGCCAAAGCTCGCCGCTTCACACGGGATCTCGTTCCCGGACTTCGCGGACCTGATGCTGAACTCGGCTTCGACCGATGAGATCGAGCGTCGCGCCGCCGGGCAAAGAAAATAGTGACCTTTTCGTCGCGAAAGGCGTCTACCACACGGAAGTGGTTTGCCTTCACGACGCGCATGTGCAAGAAGGCGCCCCCGCAATTTGTGCGGTGGCCGGGATGGACTCAAGGAAGAGGAAGCCCCCATGGGATTGGGAAGCAACAAAAAGGACCGCAAGGGTAACCGCCGCCAGGCCAGTTTGGTCGAGCGCGTGCGTGATCTGCGCGAGCGCGCGTCCTCACTCGGGGCGCGCGTCGGGCCGACCCTCTTGCTCACCATCATCGCCGTCGGGCTCCCCTACACCGTCTACCACGGCTACATGCACACGGTCTCGAGCCCCTACTTCAACATCAAGACCATCGAGATCGAGGGCGCGAAGTTCGTCGATCGCGAGGCTCTCCTGCTTCAGGGGGGCATCGCGCCCGGCGTGAACATCTTCGACATCGATCTCCAACACGTCGCCATCAGGCTCGAGGAGCACCCATGGGTCGCGAGCGCGAAGGTGACGCGCAAGTTGCCTGGGCACGTGACCATGACGGTCGTCGAGCATCAGCCCGCGGCGATCATGATGGACGAGGGGAGCTTCCTGTTGCTCGACGCCAACGGGGCGTACTTCAAGGAGCTCGAGCCTCGCGATCCTGTGCAGGAGATCTTCAAGCACTTGCCGCTCTTGAGTGGTTTGACAAAACCACTGCTCGAGTCCGGCGATGAAGAAGCGCAGGGGCTCGCCAGAGAAGCGATCACCGTCTCGCATCTGTGGATGGAGATGGGCTTGAACGAGCGCGCCGCGCTCGACCACGTGCACGCCGATCCTGTCCTCGGGTTATCGCTGATTGTCGGCGACCAGGGGATGGAGGTGCGCCTCGGTTGGGGACGCTGGAAAGAGCGCCTCGAGAGATACAACGTCGTCCACGGCTCACTCGCCGAGCGTGGCGTGGACGTCGAATACATCCTGATCGATCAGGATGATGATATTGACCGCGTCGCGGTCGGACCCGCTCGAACCAAGGATAGGTGAGGGCGGCGCTGAGGCTCGAGTGAGCCTGTCAGTGAGTGATTGGATAGAAGTGAGCAGAACGAGCACGGTACGCAGCCAGGGAAGGAGGAGCGTATGACCAGGAAGGAAGAGATCATCGTCGGGCTCGACATCGGCACGACCAAGATCGCATGCATCATCGGCGAGGTCGGTCGCGATGGCATCGACATCATCGGGATCGGGAGCCACCCGTCGACGGGGTTGCGCAAAGGGGTCGTGATCAATATCGACGCCACGATCAACTCCATCCGCAAGGCCGTCGAAGAGGCCGAGTTGATGGCAGGCGTCGAGGTGAACCGCGTCTACGCAGGCATCGCTGGCGGCCACGTCAAGGGGTTTAACTCCCATGGCATCGTCGCGGTCAAGAACAAGGAGGTGCGCCAGGAGGATCTGGCGCGCGTCGTCGACGCCGCGAGCGCCGTGGCGATCCCGATGGATCGCGAGGTCTTGCACGTCATCCCGCAAGAATACGTCATCGACGAGCAGGACGGGATCAAGAAGCCGCTCGGCATGAGCGGCGTGCGCCTCGAGGCCAAGGTCCACATCGTGACCGCGTCGGTCACGAGCGCGCAGAACATCATCAAGTGCGCCAACTCCTGTGGGCTGGATGTGGCCGACATCGTCCTCGAGCAGATCGCTTCGAGCGAGGCTGTCCTTAGCGAGGATGAGAAAGAGCTCGGCGTCGCCGTGGTGGATATCGGCGGCGGCACCACTGACATCGCCATTTATTCTCAGGGGAGCATCGTGCACACGGCGGTGCTCTCGATCGGCGGCAACCACCTGACCAATGATATCGCCGTGGGGCTTCGCACGCCGATGGCCGAGGCCGAGCGCATCAAGCACGCCGCCGGTTGCGCCATCGCAGGCCGCGTCCGCCCCGACGAGCCGATCGAGGTCCCTTCGGTCGGCGGGCGCCCTCCGCGCAAGATCAGCCGCGCCATCCTCGGCGAGATCATCGAACCTCGCGTCGAGGAGATCTTTGCCTTCGTCGGCAGGGAGATCATGGAGTCGGGGTACGAGGATCTTATCGCGAGCGGCGTGGTCATCACGGGCGGATCGACGGTGCTCGAGTACATGCCCGAGCTCGCCGAGGAGGTCCTGGGGATGCCCGTGCGTCGCGGGATGCCAAAGGGCGTTGGCGGCCTGGTCGACGTGGTGCGCCACCCGAAATACGCCACTGGCGTTGGCCTCGTGCAGTACGGCGCGCGCGAGCACGAGCGCGAGCTCTTCCCCATCAAAGACAACGAGAACTTCTACGATCGCGTCACCGACAGGATGCGCCAGTGGATCTCCGAGTTCTTTTAATGTTTCCAGGGACTTCGCGTGACACTTTAAAGCGCCCCGAACAAGCGCAGCGGTCTTGTGGGATACGGGATGCAATGCTAGGTTCCATTCTGCGTTACAACAGGCGCACGAGCGCCACCCTGAGGCTCGCATCACTCCATAAGTTCGAGTGATGCTCGAGCACCTCGGGGAACACCTTTAAAGGTGTTGCTCGGTATTCTGAGACAAGACGCGCGCGGCAAAAGGCATGGAGGCTGGCTGCCATGGCGCGCGTTCTCATACATGAGAGACGGACATCATGCTCGAATTTGACGACACCGAGTTGCCATCCTCGGCAAAGATCAAGGTGTTTGGCGTCGGTGGTGGGGGCGGCAACGCCATCAACACCATGATCACGGAGGGGGTTCGCAACGTCGAATTCATCGCCGCGAACACCGACGTGCAGGCGCTCGAGAATAACCTCGCCACGACCAAGATCCAGCTCGGCGCTGGCCTGACCAAGGGCCTCGGCGCTGGCGCCAACCCCGAGATCGGACGCAACTCCGCGCTCGAGGATCAGGCGCGCATCAGCGAGGTCCTGTCGGGTTCGGATATGGTGTTTGTCACCGCAGGTATGGGCGGTGGTACGGGCACGGGCGCTGCGCCTGTGATCGCGAACATCGCGCGCGAGAACGGCGCGCTCACCGTCGGCGTCGTCACCAAGCCCTTCCAGTTCGAGGGGCGCCGTCGCCTCAAGCAAGCCGAGGAGGGGATTCGCAACCTCGCCACGGCCGTCGACACCCTTATTATCATCCCGAACCAGCGCCTGCTCGCCATCAGCGGCGACCAGACCACGATCCTGGAAGCCTTCAAGAAGGCTGACGAGGTCTTGCTCCACGCTGTCCAGGGCATCTCCGACCTGATCACCGTCCCTGGCTTGATCAACGTCGACTTCGCCGACGTGCGCACCATCATGAGCGGGAAAGGACTCGCGCTCATGGGAACAGGCTCCGCCTCTGGACCTTCCCGCGCGCTCGAAGCCGCAGAGATGGCCATCTCCTCGCCGCTGCTCGAAGACGTCTCCATCGAGGGCGCCACTGGCATCCTCGTCAACCTCACGGGCGGCCTCGATGTCACGCTGTCCGAGTTGAACGAGGCGCTCTCTCTCATCGAACAGGCCGCGCACGAAGAAGCCAACATCATCTTTGGCAACGTCATCGACGAGTCGCTCCGCGATGAGGTCAAGATCACCGTCATCGCCACTGGCTTCGACAACTCCCTTAGCCGCGGCGCCTCCTCGCAGCAGTCCAACTACGCGCCTATCGGCGCGCGCAGGCAGCAAAACACGCAGCCCCAACAGCAAGTGCGTCAGCAACCTGCGCCGCAACAACCTCAGCCGCAACAGCGCTACCAGCAACCTGCGCCCGCTGCTCACCAGAACTACGAGCAGCCCGTGCAGCAACAGCAGCCTCCTTCTGCGCCACCTGCCACCGAGCAGCCCGTCGAGCAACACCCCGCAGCGCAGCAGCCACAGCCCGGCGCGCCCGGCTATGAAGAGCCCTCGCGCAACCGCCGTCGCGGTCGCTACCTGCGCCCCACGAGCCCCTCGGGTTCCTTCCGTCGCACTGGCGGGGGCCTGAGCGCCGAGGAAGAAGAGGACGTCGAGACGCCCACCTTCTTGCGCCGCCCCAACAAGGGCGACAGCTGATACTCGAGGAGTCTCGAGCTTGATTCGCGCCTGAGCGGCGCGCGAAAAGAAGCCGCCGAATGTTTTTGATCGCAGGATGGGTAATCCTCCCTGCGATCAAAAACTTTCGGCGGCTTCTTTTCGCTCAGGCACCGATGCTGGGTGCAAGAACTCACGGCGAGACATAAACCGTGAGCGCTCGCGCGGTGTCTGAGCAAAGGTCAGAACCTGATACACCGGGCCTCGCAGGTTTGCGCAGATTTTGACTCTGAGTTTGCTCGAAGCTCCCACCGGTCTGTGGCGTTGTTTCCTACATCCAGATAACAGGCGCCTCCCAGTCCCGTGGTGTTGTTGTTGTAAGGGTTCCAGGAGTCTCCCACCAAAAAGCAAAATCCCTCCGCGCGCGTCACCGCGATGGAGACCACATCCGTGGTTCCATCAGCCGCCTGTGCAAGCACCTCCCCTGACAACGCCAACCCGTTGATCTTGCCGGTGACGTTCAGGTCACCGTTGACCGTGACCTCGTCGTAGAGAGCGATCCTGCGGACGCCACTGTTGGGGTTCGGATTACCGCTCCTGTTGCCCGTGATCACGAGCGCCTGATGCGTGGTCGCGTCGTTGTAGATGGCGGCGCCACCGTCTCCCGTGCTGAGCGTGCCAAACTGCTGGTACAATGGCTTGAACGAGTTGGTCCTGATGCCCAACGCGAGAAGGGTCTGGTCGACGTGCAGGTCTTTTCTGACGATCGCGTCGTCGCCGATCTCGAGCTCGCGTTCGACACGCACATCATCGAACAACCTGATCTTGCGGAAGCCATTGTTGGGGTCCGCGCTCCGGTTGCCCGTGATCAGGAGCGACTTGTAGGTGTTGTCGTCGTTGTAGATGGACGCGCCACCTTCCCCGGTGTTCAGGGAGTTCCAACCCGCGTAACCTGGGCGGTAGACGTCGGCGTCGACTGCCTTGGCGCGAACGGTCTGGGCGGCGTTCAGGTCGTGGGCGTACACGTTCCCCGTCACCGTCGCGTTGCCGCCGACATCGAGGTCGCCGGCCGCGTTGAAGTCTGCGGCGTTCGCGCTCCATACCGCCTGAGGCGCTGCTTCGATCGATTGCCTCCCCGACAACTCGACGAAGGCGCCCGAGCCAGGCGCGTCCTCGACCTCGATGTCGAACTCGATCCTGTCCCCGTTGAGCATCATCGATTCGAACCGCTCGGCGTTCGGGGCCGGGTCACGGCCTCGCCCGAGCGAGACCGAGAACTTCCCATCGTAGAACGAGACATCATGCGTCTCGTTGTAGGCGTTGACCCCTGTGTTTGTGTTGTGGAACTTGAAGCGAACGGCGCGTGTGCCGGTCAACGGCACGCCATCCACCTCGAGGTGCCCGGAGTAGGGGATGACCAGATCCGTCGGATTCCCGCTGTCAGTCCCGAAAATCGAGGAGTCGTTGCGGTTCGCGAACGAGATCGCCACGTTCCCGACGATGCTCCCGAGCACGGCGCATCCCACCATGCTCGCGATCCAGGTTGTCCTGTTTATCCCACGCGCGCTCGATTCCGAGGCCATATCCACTGCTCCTGTGGCGAGTTCCTGTATTAAGTATGCGTATCAGGAGCATGCTACCCGGCCATCGAGCGCCAGGGTATTTACTGTATGGTAGGGCGGGATAAGCGCGCTTACTTTCGAGCGATCGTGTGTTCGATCAAATCGAGCACTTCTTGCTTCTCGTCGCGCCACATGCCGGGCGTGACGCGCAGGATCGTCCACCCCATGCGTGCCCAGAACCTTGGCAGATACACCTCGCGAGTCATCGGATCGGGGATGCTCAGATAATTCATCAGATCGATCCCCAACCTCGCGCCCTGATGCGCGGGGTGATGCACCGAGATGTCGAGGTGCAGGTTCCCCAACCCGATGTTCTCCTCGACCTCGTAGCCGAGCGCGCGAAGCTCTGTGGCCATCGCCTCCCTGGTGCGCTGCCCCACGGGTTTGCCAAAGGCTGCACGTGTGCTCGCGGCGATGCCGTGTCCTCCGGCCAGCTCCCTCGCTTCGGTCAGGCAGGCGCTCAGTTCTTCCTGGCGTCCCTCGGAGACCGCGCGCGCATACCGCAAAAAGACCTTGAAGAGCTTCGGGCCATCATGGCGCGTGTTCGCGACAGAGAGCTCGTCTGGATCAAAAGAGGTCAGCACCACATAAGCTCGACGCGCGCGCGTGATCGCCACGTTGAGCCGCTTTCCGCCACCCTTCATCCCGAGCGGGCCGAACCTCGCGTGCAGTTTCCCACCGGGTTCAGATGGACCATAGCCTACCGACATCAACATCACGTCGCGCTCGTCCCCCTGCACGTTCTCGAGGTTGCGCACGAACAATTGCTCCACCAACGGGCGCTCTCTGTCCTTCGAGTACGCCGCGGCAAACACCGGGTCCTCGAATGTCTTCTGGCGCACCAGCTCGAGGATCAACTCGGCCTGCTTGAGGTTGAACGTGACGACGCCGATGCTCGGTGGGTTTGGCGCCGTCAACAACTCCGCGATCCATTCCACCACGCGCTCCGCCTCGACCTGGTTGGTCTGGTCCACCCAGTACCCTTGAAGCTGCTCGAAGCAAATCCCGGTGACCTCCGCCTCCTCCTCCTTTCGCGTTGCCCTCGGCGCGGTGTAGAGCTTACCCGCATAGAATGCCTGGTTGGAGAAGGCGATGAGTTGCTCGTCCTCGCTCCGGTAGTGCCAACGCAGCGTGGTCGAGTCGAGCGCCAACCTCGAGACCTCCAGCACACTGCGGCTCGCGAGCAAGGTCTCGTCCTGCGCCTCCTCATCATCGAGGTCTTGATTCGATGCCTGGAAGAAGTGGCTCGGCGGCATCTGCTGATCATCGCCAGCGATCACCACGCTCCTTGCCCTCACCAGCGCGCCGATCGACGACTCCACCGGGCACTGGCTCGCTTCATCGAAGACCACCAGGTCGAACATCCCCGGCTTGAGCGGGAACATCGACGCCACCGATTCTGGCGAGCAGAGCCAGATTGGGCGCGCTGTCGAGAGGCCGCTGTCCCAGAACTGATCGACGAGCTGGCGCAGTGAGAGGCGGTAGCGCTGTTTCTTTGCCTGCACGGAGAGCTTCTGCACCGCGCGCTTTTGCTGCGGGTCAGACACCAGATCCTGGAGTCGTTGCTTGTACCGGTTCATGATGGAGGCCGCGGCGAGCTCGCGCGTCCTGTTCACGAGTGAAATCAACTCCTCTCGTCGCGCTGGCGAAATCAATGGCGCGCGCAAGACGCGCGGCTCCTTTCCACCATGGGCAGCAGAGCGCCATGCACGCTCTGCGGCGAGCCGGAGATCTTCGCCTGCGTTGATCGTGTGGGTTTCATCCGCGCGCCAGTGGCGCAGGTGATGCCGAAACCAGGGCGGCTCGCTCGAGGTTTGTTTGTCGAATCGCGCCACGATGACGAGCGCGTCGGTTGCTTCGGCGAGTGGATCGACCATGCGCAGCGCGTCCTGGAATGCGCCGCGTGCGATGAGTGATTCGAGGTCGTCGCGCCATGAGCGCTCCATCCAGGGCTCGAGCTCCTCGACCTGCGCGTGCGCGCTGGTGGTGAGCGTCGAGAGCTTGCTGTCGGCAAGCAACGCCGAGAAGAACGGGAGCGTCCCCAGATCCACAGGATCGACCATCAGCACATCGGGCAACTGCTCGTAAGCCTCGCCGCGCTCTCGCAATGTGTCGTGCAGCAGGTGAACCTGATTGACCAACCTGTTGAAGCGTCGGACTGATTGGATCGCGTCCTCGATCTCGTCCGGGTTTCCCTGGAAGCCAAAGTCGAAGAAGGCGCTGTCTTCGGGAAGATCCGCGATGAACTCTTGCCAGTGGATCGCCGCCTCGCACAGGCCGACAAGATCCACGGGCATCCCATCGCTCGCGTCCCCGAAGCCGGAGGTCGCGAGCAGGTCGAGGATCGCGGCAGGCGTCTTTCGCAACCTCCAGAAAGCTGGCGAGAAGAAGCGCCACCACTTGATCTCGAGCAGCTTGTATTCGGTGAGTTCGGCGATCCAGGTCTCGAGCTCCTCGCGGCGTTTTAACACGAGCACCCATGGGGCAGGGCGAAGCTCGCGTTTGGCGCGCTGGAGCCGATCCATCACCACGCGCCACTCGCCATCGGATTCACTCCCGTCGCTCCAGATCCAGAAGAGCGAAAAGTCCTCCAGCGCTTCCTCGTCCATCCCTTCGAGCAGCTCGATAACCGCCGCACCTTTCTCCCACAGAGGTTTGTTTTCGCGACTCTCCGCAGGTGTCATCGTGCCCTGTTCGTGTAACGGCGCGTTTGTCTCGAGCAGGTCGTGCAGCCGAAGCATCGCCTCCTTGATGGTGTTCAGATCACTATCCGAGGCGTTGGCGAAGTCGGTGCGTCGTGACCAGGGGGCAGGGGTGGCGAGTTGCTGGGATTCGAGCGCGTAGCGCTCCACGCGCGTCGAGGCATCCGAGAGGTTATCCAGCGTGATCTCGGCCGCCCATGCGCTCAGATCAGGAAGCGGGTGGCGAGGATCGTCATCCTCGAGTTCTTGCAGCTCGGCCAATCCAGGGCGCTCCAGACCATCACCGGCGAAGATCTGCCAGGTCTGTTGCGCGTCGACGAGCGCGGCGCGTTTTGCGTTTGCGGCGCGATCGTGTTCGCGCGCGGCGTTACGAAGTTGGCTCTGTCGAGCGTTGGACTGGACGGGGTTTGCCTCGAGCAGGTTGTCGAGCGTGCGCCCGAGCGCGGTGCAGACGCTCTGCCTGTCGCTGCGGACGTCATGCACCACCGCCAGCGCCTCTCGCACGCCGAGGACTGCCAGTCGCTGCGCCACGACATCCAGCGCGGCGCGTTTCTGGCAGACCATCAACACGCGCGATCCTCTGGCGACGGCGTCGCACAGCAGGTTCGCGATCATCTGTGATTTTCCTGTGCCTGGCGGACCTTGCACGACGAGCCCTGCGGGTTGTTCGCCAGCCAGCGCTCGAGCGACGGCGTCCTGGCTCGTGTCCGAGAGGAAGGGGCGCCAATCCACGCGCGCGGCGACCTCTTCGGTGTCCACGCTCGCCAGGTCTTCCTTGTCCTCGAGAGGTTGCCAGCCCGCGTCCTCGTCCACGCTCACCACATGCGATGCCGCGCCGAGCGCGGCGTCCTCGAGCGAGCCGTCGAGGATCTCTTGATAGTCGAGCACCACATTGCTCGAGGCCATCGGAAAGCGCCCGAGCACCAGGGTGTGTTCGAGCGCGAACAGCCCCTTCTCCCATGCGTCGCGGTCCTCGCGCGTCCACGCTCCGAGCGCGCGCGGGGCGCCGAGCTTGGCATCTGGAGTCTCGAGCCTGATGCTCGATCCTGTGAGGGTGTCACACAGCCCGTGCCAGGTCTCCTCGTCCATGGCGAACTTGCCGTCATCATCGCGCGCGAGGAAGGACTCGAAGGTCAACTTCACGCCGATGAGTCTGACGAGCGCTTGCACGAGCGCTTCGTTGAGCGTGGGCGCGCCGTCTGGCGAGAGCTCCCAGCGCAGCTTCCCGGTCTGGGTGCGCTCGAGTTTGATCGGATAAATGAACAGCGGCGCGCGCAGCCAGGTTCCATCCTGGGCGCGCCCCTGGAGGATCGGCCAACCGATGGCGAGCGTGTCCGCGCCGAGCTCGACGCGCTCGGCCATCGCGCTCGAGTGGATGATCTGGATCTCGCGCGCCAGCGCGCCGAGTTCGTCCTGCGCGTGGACAGGGCAGAGCTCCACCGCGGGCGCTTCTTCCTGACCGAGCATCTCGACGAGTGCGTCCCATCGCGCGGGTTCGATGCGATGAAGCCTCGTCAGGTCGATGGCGCCAGAGCTCGTGGGGCGGTTGATGCGAAGCGTCCTGCTGTGCATGCTGACCGCGATGAAACGATCACGCAAAGTTGTCAAGCGGCGCTCGCGATCCTCTCTCTTCTCCATGCCGGTGGGCTCCGGTAGGTTTGGGGCGTGGGAACTTCTCGAGCCGGTATGATGTCTCACCTCTGTCACCTTTTCCAAGTGACGAGACCTTTGTTTTCTCGAAACCTCTTCCTTTGGAGCGCTGACGTTGAACCGTTTTACTGCATGGCTCTCGTGTTCGCTGCTTGTTTTCGGCTGCCAACGCGGCGTGATCCCCGACTCACCGACGCCACTCCCGGATAGCGAACCTCCTGCGCTCACTCCTGGAGAACAGGTGATGTTGCCGACCTCTTCGTCGAGCGCTCCCTTTCTGGAGTCTCCCGAGCGAGGCATCACGCCGACCTTCGGGCGCCCCGTCTTCCTCACGATGGGCGAGCATGTCTCCGTGCACATGACAGGGCGCGGGTTGTTCGCGGTCCACTCCGAGCGTGGGGTGCTCGGCCCGCTCGCGCTGTCCGAGCAAGCGACGAACCTCGTCGTCGATGAGCACGACGCCATCTGGCTCCTCTCCAGGGAAGGGGGCGTGATCCAGCGCGCCGAGGACGCGATCGCGGCGCAAAAAGAGACGGGCTACGAGGAGGTCACGGCCATCCCTGGCGCGCTCACCTTCGACGCCAACGCAGGCATCCTCGCCGTGGGCGAGCAAACAAGGGTTCATATCTCCAGAAATGGTGGCAAAACCTTCACCACGAGACCGTTGCCGACCGGTTATCTCCTGAGCGCGCTGTTCGTGCGGTATGATGGCGTGATGGTCTTGTTGGGGGTGCAGAGTGGCGAGGTTCCTCCTGGTCGGGTGCTCCTCTCTCATGACGCTGGAGAATCCTTCGTGCCCTCATCGTTTCATCCACAGCGTTTGCTGCGCACGGGGAGTTGGATCTGGAACGGGGACGCCAACTGTGTGGCCACGCTCACCGCGGATGGGAAGCAGTGGTCCTCGAACCCTTCGCTCTCGGGCGCGCCAGGTTACAAGGACCCTCGCAACGCCATGCTCATGCTCATCGACACGATGCGCGCGCCCGCTGCGGGCAAACAACTTCCGACGCTCTCCTCGCCGCCTCCTCCAAAAGATGACCTGAACGCGCGGCATGTTGGCCTCGAGCCAACATGCCAGGACCCGATCCCCACCGCCGAGGAGATCGAGGCCGCCAGCGAGCGCGCCGCCGCTGAAGAGGCTGCTTCGCGCGGGCCACAGCCATTGCCTTGCAATGGCGCGCAGTGCATCCGAGGGTTTGTCCCCGATAAACCTCAGGAGACGCGGCATCAGTTCTGGCTCGTGGCCGACGGACACTGCGAAGGTGTCACGGACAAGCAGTGTGAAGGGGAGGGCGCGAACATCGTTCGCGCGCCACATCTGGCCATCTTCGACCGCCGCGAGGACAGGATGGCGCTCGAGACGTTGCCTGAAGGGTGCGTCCCCGCGCGTCTGTTCGACGCATCGGGGATGGCGCTGATCGTGTGTCGAGGAGAGCGCGCGAAGGTCTACACGCGCACGGTCAAGGATGCGTGGGTGCGCGAGCTCGATCTGGAGATCTCGCACGAGAAGGTCGCCGCTGTTTCGATGTCTCACGATGGGACGCTGATGTTGCACGGCGCTTGTGGACAGAGCGCGTGCGCGCCGAGTTACCTCCGCGCGCCGGTGCGCCAGGGGTTGTTGCGTTCATGGACGCAGGTTGACTTGCCAGCGCAGCTTTCGGCCGTACCGTTCGATGGTGGCGGCGTCCTGGTGATGACCGCCCCTCAGGATACCTCGTCGCTGCTGTCCTTCTGGTACGCGGAGCAAGGAAAGAGCGCGGTGAAGTGGTTCGACCTCGATGGGTTGGAGGAGCCTGTGCGCGGCGTGCGGGTGCGCTCGAGCGGGAAGCTCGAGTTGTTGCTCGGCGACGACTTCCAACCGGAGCGCCGCCCCATTCTGGGCGATGGTCCGCTAAAGGCTCGACTGTAGTGATTCTTTGGTGTAACACGGCGAGTCACGTCTTGGCTGGTGAGTGTCCCCGGCAGGACGTGCCATGAACTGGCGCCCCGAGAAGAGCAGATGCACGAAGACATCACACGAATCGACCTCGACGGCAGAGAAATTCTGCTCGTGGGGACGGCGCACATCTCGCAAGAATCCGTCGAGGTGGTGCGCTCGATCATCGAACAGGAGCAGCCCGATGTGGTCTGCGTGGAACTCGACGAGGGCCGCTTCAAGGCGCTGCGCGAGCAGCAGCGTTGGGAAGATCTGGATCTTCGCCAGATCATCCGCAACAAGCAGCTGACCTTCCTCATGGCGAGGTTGGCGTTGATGGGCTTCCAGAAGCAGATGGGCTCTTACACTGGCGTCAAGCCAGGCGCCGAGATGGCCGCGGCCATCGAGATCGCCGAGGCGCAAGGTTGCGAGGTCGCGCTGATCGATCGCGACGTCTCCGCGACCTTGCTGCGCGCGTGGCGAAAGACCCCCTGGTACAAGCGCGCGATGCTCGCGTTCTCGCTCCTCTTTGGCGTCTTCGAGAAGACGGAAGTCAACGAGGAAGAGCTCGCCAAGCTGCGTCAGGAAGCAAACATCACCAGCATGCTCGACGAACTCGGCGAGGCGATGCCCGAGGTCAAGTCCGTCCTCGTGGACGAGCGCGACACGTATATGGCGGGTGAGATTCAACGCACCGACGGCGAGAAGATCGTCGTCGTGATCGGCGCCGCGCACGGGCCTGGCATCCAGCGCAAGCTGCACACGCCGATCACAGAAGAGGTCAAGACCGAGATCTCACACGTCCCGCCTGCGTCCAGGGTCGCCAAGGTGCTCCCCTGGATCTTGCCATTGATTGTCATCGGCATGTTTATCTACGGGTTCACCCGAGGAGACATGTCCGTGATCAAGGAAGCCGCGCTCGCCTGGGTACTGGCAAACGGCGTGCTCTCGGCGCTCGGTGCGCTTATCGCCCTGGGGCATCCGCTCACGATCCTGACGGCGTTCATCGCAGCGCCGATCACATCGCTCAATCCCACCGTCGGCGCAGGGATGGTCGCGGCCTTGGCGCAAGCCTACTTCGCGCCGCCCAAGGTGCGTGATATGGAGAACGTCGGCGATGACATCGTCACCATGAAGGGGGTCTGGCAGAACCGCCTGACGCGCGTCTTCCTGGTGTTTATCGGCTCCTCGATCGGCTCCTCGATCGGAACCTTTGTCGCGCTCCCGTTCCTTCGCAAGTTGATCGGCTGAGTTACTTTGGCATGTCCGTCTTTTCCCGAATGATGCGACCTTCGGAGTCCGCCGTCATCAGGTAGATGGACGCGCCGAACACGCCGCACTGGCGCCCGTCACGATAGAACGTCCAGTGCACGTAGATCTTGCCGTTCGGGCTCACGATCTGGGGCGGTGGGTTTGGCCTCGGGCCGATCGACCACGCCACAGAGATCGCCTCCGCGTCGAACAACATCTCTCCTGACCCTTTCACGATCGTCACGGTCTCGAACTTCCCACTGCGCGCATCGATCACGAACTCGAGGACGGTCTCGAGGTTGGGGTTTTGAAGTGGGTGCGAGCGCGGGTACTGCGTGTCGACGGTTACCAGGAACTGGTTCGCCCAGCGCGCGTGGATGCGCCGGTGCAACGCGCCGATGTATCCGGCGTAGACCGAGCGGTGCGCGTTGACGCTGGTGTGGTTTCCAGGTTGGATCTCGGGGATCATGTTCTCCAAACTCCCCTTCAGCGCGCGTTGTTTCTCGGCGTAGTTCGAGAAGAGGCGCCTGCGCTCCTTACCAGATCCATCACTCTTTGGTTTCGGGCTCTCGTCGCCATAGACGCGCTCGTAGTCCGTCAAGCTCGGAGGCCCGAAGAGGCGCTTGGGGTCGACCTTTGAGGGAGGCCCGTCGCTGTCATTGTTCTTGACGACGGGCGTCTTGGAGGAGTCCTCCTCGTACTTTTTGACCCCGTCCTCGCTCTTATCGAGGTTTTGCTTTGTCTCGTCGGGGGCCTTCTCGGCCTCCTTCTGTGAGGACTCGGAGGAGTTCTTGTTCTCCGAGGTCGAGCGTTGCTTGACGGCCATCGCGAGCGCCTGGCTCTGTTCTGCGGGATCTTCGTCGCGGTCGCTGCGCTCGACGTCAGGATCTGGCGAGCCAGTGTCTTCTTGCTCGGCGGTCTTCTCGTTCGAGGGGAGGACCTCCTTTAACGTCGTCTCCTTCGCGCGCGTTTCCTTCTCCGTCTTGTTGTCCTGGCTCGAGAGAAACTTTGCTTCCTCGGGGCGCTCCTCGTTGGTGACCTGTTCGACGGTTTTCTTCTCGATGTCGATCTCGATCTCTTCGAGCTTCTCGAGGTCTTCCTCGGGCGGTTTTTGCTTCTCGGGGACGTCGTCGGTTTGCGAGAAGAACTCCTTCATGTCGAGGGGGACCTCGATCTTTTCGGGGATCTCCTCTGGGGTGACACTGCGCACGACGATGCGCATCTCCTGTTCCTGAGGCTTTGGCTCGCGCTTCTTGTAATCGCTCGGCTCCACACGCAAAACGACCGGGAGCGCGAACACCAGGAAGAGCGCGTGGCAGATGAGCGCGACGACCGTGGCAACGACCAGCGGCGCGCGGCTTTGATGATACTCGAATTGGAGCACTTGTAATGCTACCCCGGGACAACTATCAAGGGAGGGTGAGGCGTGCGTGTGGCGAACACCTCGTGAAGAGCATTCTGCTCACGCACCTGACCTCCAGTAAACCGTAATGCAAACAAGCTCTCGTTCAAGTGACTTCCAGATGCTTCGAATCCTGGTGACTTTGTTGGCCTTTGCCATGCTCCTGACCGCCTCCGCTTGCAACCCAGCCGTGGGGGATGAGTGTCAGAGTAACCTCGAGTGTGACACCTCCACCGACTCGGTGTGTGATGTGACCGTGCCTGGGGGTTACTGCACCGTCGCGGACTGCGTCCCCAACGGCTGCCCGGACGACTCCGTCTGCGTGGAGTTCGACGACGTGACATCGAACTGCATGGAAGCTTGCCTCGAGGATAGCGACTGCCGCGATACACATGTGTGTCGCGCGGTCGGAACCTACGGCGAAGCTGGCTACGGCTTCTGTTATGTCGCGGAAGGGAGCTGACATCGTGCGCGGATGGCTCACAGCCCTGGTCATTTTCGGTGGCGTGTTGGCCGCGCTCCTCTTGAGCGGTTGCCCGACCCCCTCGACCTGCGTGGAGAACGGATGCCCCGCGCGCCTTCGCTGTGATCCAGACCTGCTCGTTTGCGTGACCATCGAGACCGATTGTCGCGAAGATCCTTCCCTGTGCTCCGAGAGCGAGTTTTGCTCGTCCGTCTCGGGGCGTTGCTTCTCTCAACAGCAACGCTGTGGCCGCGAACAGGCGCAATGCCCTCGAGGCCAACAGTGCGATGCTGCCGAGGGTGTATGCAAACCGATCGGATTGTGCAACGCCGATCTCGATTGCAGCGACCTCGAGCAGTGCTCCACCAACGGAGTATGCGAGCCGATCGCCTGCGATTCGAGCGCGGATTGCGGCGAGTCGGGGGTGGTTTGTGTCGACGGCTCTTGCCAGGCAGGTTGTGATCCTCCGTCTGCGCCATGCCCCGAAGGTCGCTTTTGCAGGCAGAACGTCGCGGGCGCTCCTGGCGAATGCATCGCCGGGTGCAGTGATAACCAGGATTGCAACTTCGGGTTTATCTGTGATCTCGCGCTGGCCCAACCGCAGTGTATCGCGGAAGGTTCCTGCGCGGTCGATGCGGAGTGTCGCGAGGATGAGATCTGTCGCCAGGGCGCGTGCGTGCAGTCGCCCTGTACCTCGGACGAGGGGTGCCCGGCGGGGCTCTCCTGCGCGCGGACGCAGTGCGTCGGTGGAGATTGCACCGAGGACAACTTTAGCCCCAACCACGACTCGGCGTCCGCATCGGTGCTCGAAGATGTCACCCTCGATATCGCGAACCTGAGCCGGTGCGCAGGGCGCCCTGACTGGTATGCCTTTGATCTTAGCGACGGCGAGCTGCTCGAGGTCGAGGTTCGCTCGACCGCCACAGGCGAGCTGGTGATTTCGCTGCACGAGCCCTCGCTCGATGTGTTGAGGATCAATGAACGCGCGAGCAACCTGCTCGCGCTCGACTATCAGGCCAGGAGTGATGAGCGGGTGTTGTTGCGCGTGGACTCGAGCATGCTCGAGAACGCGACCTACAGCCTCGCGGTGTCTCGCTCGCTGGTGGGGGCTAGTGAAGAGGATAGCTTCGAGCAAAACGACTCCGCCTTTGGCGCGTTCGTGACCAACCTGCAAGAGAACACGCCAGTTTCGATCGAGTCGAGGTTGTGCAACGACGACGAGGACTGGTTCGAGCTCTCCGGGTTCGATGTCACGTCGGGGTTACGCGTGAGCGCCGAGCCCGAGGATGGCTTCGAGCCGCGCGTGGAGCTCTACTTGCCGGATGGAAAGCTGGTCGAGATCGGCTCGGAGCCGGTCGAGTTTCTGCGCATTGGCAGCGACGAACCTCACCTCCTACGCGCTTATGATCCTTCGCGAAGATCTGGCGAGGTCGGCTTGACGCTGACGGCCTTGCCCATGGCTGCGTGCGAATCGAGCGGGATGTTTGGCACCGTCGAAGAGGCGCTCGACATCGTCGTCGGGTTCCCGACCACCCACACCTTGTGTCCTGGCGAGGACGTCTGGGAGATCGACTGGTACGCGCTCTCGCCGCCTGCTGGAGAGGCCACCATCGATATTCGCATCGTCGCCGCAGGTGAGTTTCCCGATGCGACGCCTGCGCTGCGCGCGGCGCTCTGGGCGGTCCCACCCGAGGTCGCGGAAGGGGAGAAGCCCGAGCCAGAGCTGATCAGAATCGCCAGAGCAGAAGCGGGCGGAGAGCTCGTGCTCTCCGCCCGTGTTCAGCCAGACGTGCCGCTCGCTGTGCGCGTCTCATCCGATGATGAGATCAGGCGCTTGACGGCTTTGCCTCAGTACCAGATTCGCTATCAATATCGTTGATTCATGGCTGATTCATGGCGCCGATGGCCCCATGTCAAAGCTTGGGCCAAAGCCGAGGTCTGGTGGATTGTCAGGTGCTGGTCCCATAAACCCGACCTCATCGCTTGCCTGAGGTGTTTGCTGTGGGGGATTCGTCACGGGTGGTGGCTGCGTCCCCTGGTTCTGCTGTCCACCCATCGGACCGCTCGGTTGGGTCTTTGACTGTGGGTTTGGCGGGGTGCCATCGCACTGCGGGGTTTCACAGGGAGCTTCCGCCGCGCGGTTCTCTTCCAGCCCGCTCTTGTCAGACGCGTTATCCGTCGCACAGCCTGCAAAGCCGACCCCTAACAGGAGCCCCGCGGTCAGGAGACCGCGGCCAAGCCAGGTGGCCATGGTGTTGGAGTTCTTTTTCTTCTTCGACCAGTCATCATTCAAGGTATCCATCGTACACTCCGAAGAGGCAGTTAGTTTTTCTCCTTGTGTCGCACTGCCCATTCGATCTGGCTGAAGATGCCGTGCCATATGGCGACCTCGCGCGTGTCGAGGCCGGTTCTCATCAGCATCTCCTTGAAGACGCTCATCATATGCTCGCTCGATGACTCCTTGAGGAAGTCGATCTCGGTCAGTGCTGCGCGTGCATGCTCGAACATGCGTTCGGTGGCCTCGTGTGTGGCGGGTGGGTGTTCGCTTTCAGCGCGCACCAGCTCCGCCTGGGGCCTGGTGATGGGGGCGTCCGTCGCGACGCGAAAGATCTCCCACATCATCAGCAGCACGGCTTGACCGAGGTTGAGCGATGAATACTCGGGATCGGTCGGGACCGTCACCAGAGCATTGCAGGCGTCGAGCGCTTCGTTCGGGAGACCTGAGTCTTCCCGACCAAAGAGCAGTGCGACACGGTGCTCGCTCGCGATCTCGACGAGTTCGCTCGCGGCACCTCTCGGCTCGAGGTAAAGACGCTTGTTTCGTCTATGCCTCGCCGTCGTTCCGAGAATGAATGTGCAATCCTGCAGAGCATCTTCAAGGGAATCGTACTTTTGAATGTTGTCGATGACGTCTTCGGCCTTCGGTGCGCTGATCAGGATCTTGCGTGGATCACCTGATGCTGGGCTGACCAGACGGATGTTCTGCACGCCGAAGTTCTTGCACGCGCGGACCGTATTTCCGATGTTGATGTCGTCCTGAGGCTCGACGAGCACGACGGTGATATTCTGGAGCGCTTTGTTTTCCATCGCTTGCAATCCTCCTTGCCTGCTGCGGTTCTTGGCCGCAGCAAACTGGCATGTTTTCACGCCGGGGTGCAAGTCTCACTCGCGCTGTGCTCGGAGGGGATTTAGTTGAGCCAGGTGTCGCCGTCGGTCGCGGCGCTGTTTGCGAGCAGGTCGGTGAGCATGGTGACGATGGCGTCGAGGCGTGCGTCGACGCGCGGCTCCGACAATAGCTCCTGCCGCGTGTCCGCGCTGGCGATGATGATCGATGCGATGGAATTCGCCAGGATGCCTGGGTCGGCGACATTGTTCATCGCCTTGGCGAGCGCCTCCGAGAGGCGCTCGTACTCGTTGCGCAACCCGACGACACATCCCCTGAGCGTGGTCATCAGCGCGTTGACCGAACCTGTGAGATCCACCCTGTCCGGGATGATCTCGGCGCGGCCAACCCGGTAGCTGCTCACGGTGTCGAGTTCTTCGAGGATGCGCACGCGCGAGTTTCCTTCGAGCAAGATGTTGTAGCGTCCATCGGGGAGCTGTTGGTGGTGCATCAGAAAACCCGCGCCGCCGATGTCATGGTAGGCAGGGCGCCCCTTGGCGTCGAACTCGCGAGGGTCCTTGAGCTTGACCACACAGATCGGTATGCCGTCCTCGATCGCTTCTCGGGTCATCTCCCTGTAGCGAGGCTCGAAGATGTGCAAGGGGAGCATGGTACCTGGGAAAAACACCGCACCAGGCAACGGAAAGAGTGCCAGGTGCTCGAGGTGTTCTGGCGTGATTTCGAAGGATTGTATGATTTCGTCGCTCACGCTGTGTTTCTCTCGTCGCTTGTCTCGGTGGCAGTTCTTCCGGTTTCTCGTCCGCTGTACCAAAGGATGCAGTTTGCTCGAGCGGGGATGCGTTTTCTACGCGATCCCCGAAGATCTGCCACGCTCAATCTGAGGGCAATCGCTGTTTACTTCAAGGTGTGGTGACAGTTGAGCGCGAAAAACCACTAGAAAACAAACAGATCAGGCCGCCGCGTCCGGCGAGTACTGGAGCCTGTAGAGCTTGTGATAGTGCCCTCTGGCTTCGAGCAGTTCTTCATGTGTTCCGCTCTCGAGCAGCTCGCCGCGGTGAAGCACCATGATCCTGTTCGAGGTTCGGATCGTGCTCAGGCGGTGCGCGATCACGAGCGAGGTCTGGCGCTCCATGAGCACCTCCTGCGCCTCCTGAATCAAGGCTTCGGTCTCGGTGTCCACGTTTGCGGTCGCCTCGTCGAGCAATAACACATCCGGCGCGTGCACCAGGGCGCGCGCGAACGCCAACAGCTGCCGCTCTCCAGACGAGAGGTTGCCGCCGCGCTCCTTGACCATGTGCTCGTAGCCTTTCTCGTAGCGCGAGATAAGCTCGTGCGCGCGCACGGTCTTTGCCGCCTGTTCGATCTCCTCGCGCGAGGCATCGAGCGCGCCGAGTTGGATGTTCTCACCGATCGTGCCTCTGAACAGGAAGCTGTCCTGGAGAACCACCGAGAAGCGCGCTCGCCAGGCGTTCAGGTCCAGCTCGCGGATGTCCACGCCGTTGACGCGGATCTGACCTCGGTTGACGTCATGCAGACGCAACAAGAGGTTCATGATGGTGGTTTTGCCTGCGCCTGTGTGACCGACGATGGCGATCTTCTCGCCGGGATTGATCGTGAAGTCGATCCCTTTGAGTATCCAGTCCTCATCGTTGTAGGCAAACCACACGTCGTCGAACTCGATGGTCAGCTCACCATCCGGGATCGAGGTTGGGTTTTCCTGCTCCGGCAAGTATTCGTCGGTGTCGAGCAGTTGGAAGATGCGCTCGCTCGAGGCCATGGCCGATTGCAACAGGTTGTACTTTTGCGCGAGGTCGCGGATCGGCACGAAGAACTTTTGCATGTACTCGATAAACGCCACGAGGACGCCGAGCGTGACGACCCCTTCGAGCACCTGCCCCGAGCCATACCAGATGATGGCGCCGACCGTGATCGAACCTGCGGCTTCGACCACTGCGTAGAGCATCGCGTCGTAGCGCACGGACTTGATGTTGGCGAGGCGATAGTCCTTGTTGATCTCCTCGTACTCGCGCGCGCTGATGCGCTCGCGCACGAAGTATTGGATGATGTGCATCCCGGTCACGCTTTCTTGCAGGTGCGCGTTGAGGCGCGCGATCTTGACGCGGATGGCGCGAAAGGCGCGGCGCAAGAAGCTGCGAAAGACCGCGGTCAGGATCACCAGCGGAGGAACCACCAGGAAGCTGACCAGCGCCAACCTCCAGTCGAGCACGAGCAGCAAGACGACGATCGCGCTCAGCGTGAAGATGTCGCCGACCATCGTGATCATACCCGAGGAGAGCGCCTCTTGCAGGCTCTCGACGTCGGTTGTCATGCGCGTCATCAGGCGCCCGACCGGGTTCTTGTGGAAGAAACTCACCGAGAGCTTTTGCACGTGCGCGAAGACCTCGACGCGCAAATCATAGAGCGCGCGCTGTCCGGCGCGTTGCATGAGATAGAGCTGGCCGAACTCGACAAACGCGCGCCCAAAAAGGGACGCGGCGAAGGCGCCGACGAGGAGCTCGATGCCGTCGAACTTTTTGGGGATCAGGTAATCATCGATGGCGACCTGCAACAGGTAGGGCTGCACCAGCTGGATGGCCGACACGAACGGCAGCAGCAACAAGCAGAACAGGAACGTCCACTTGTAGGGGCGCATGTAGTGCCACAGCCTGCGCGTGAGGTCGGTGTCCGAGAGCTCACCGAGCTGTTGCTCCTTGAAGCCTGAGCCGATCGCTTGCTCCTTGCGGATTTGCTCCTCGGTGTTCAGCTCCTTTTTTATGTTCTTGTCCTTGCTCATCAGTCGAGGCTCTCTCGCAGCTTTTGCTGTTCGTACATCCTGGCGTAGGTGCCACCCTGTGCGAGCAGTTCGTCGTGAGTGCCATGCTCGACGATGCGGCCATCGTCCATGACAAAGATTTTGTCCACGCGCGAGAGCGCGTTGTAGCGGTGCGTGATGATGATGCTCGTGCGACCTTCCATCAGGTCATCGAGGTGATCCAAAATCACGCTCTCGGTCTGGGTGTCGACGCTGCTCAGGGCGTCGTCGAGGATGAGCACGCGAGGATCAGTGAGCAACGCTCTGGCGATGGTCACGCGCTGTTTTTGTCCACCGGAGAGCGTGATGCCGCGTTCTCCGACGAGCGTGTCGAGGCCATCGGGGAAGGCGTCCAGATCTTGCGCGAGCCCGGCGACCTGAACCGCCTGCATCACGCGATCGTCTTGTGAGACCTCGCCATCCTCGCCAGCGATAAGCGAGCGGGTAGGGGGCTCGCGCAAGATCTCGTCGTCGCGCTCGAGCGCGTCCATCCCGAAGCGAATGTTCTGCTTGATGGTCATCGAGAAGAGGAACGGGTCCTGTGGGACAAAGCCAAGCTCGCTGCGCAGTTGTCGCAGCTCCGCCTCTCGCACGTTCACGCCATCGACGCTCACCGTGCCTTCGTCCGGGTCGTACATCCTGGCGATGAGTTTGATCAGCGTCGACTTGCCGCTGCCCGTCTTGCCGACGATGGCGACTCTGGAGCCCGCCTCGATCGTGAGGCTGATGCCTTTGATCACCTCTTCGCTGTCGGAGTAACCGAAGCGGACGTTATCGAAGCGGATCTCACCGCGCGAGGTGCCCTGTTCGATAGGGGGCAAGACCTCCGGGGTCTTTGCCTTATCGAGGTTGTTCTCGCGGTAGAAGATATCGATCAGTCGGTCGAAGGCGGCCTGTCCTCTGTGCCAGACGGAGAAGACCCATCCCATCGCGGTGGTGGGGAAGGCGAGCGAGACGACGTAGCCGTTCATCTCGACGAACTGGCCAAGCTCCAGGGTCCCATCGACGACGCGCTTGGAGCCAAAGTAGAGCATCATCAACGTGCCGGTTCCCGCCAGAAAGACCATCAGAGCGGTGAGCGCGCCACGAATCAACGCGAGCTTCATTCCCGCCTCGTAGTACTCCTCGCTCATTTCATCGAACAGTCCTTGCTCGCGCCCTTGAAGGTTAAACGTCTTGATGACGGCGACCCCGGCGAGGTTCTCCTGGACCTTGGTCGAGAGGTCGGCGAGCTGTCCTTGCACGATCTTGGTCTGCTCGAAGAGCGCGCGGATGATGCGCAGCAGCAGATAGACCATGGGAGGGTAGGGCGCCAGACAGAGGAAGGTCAGCGTGACGTCGATGGCGAGCATCTTTTGGAGCGCGATGCCGTAAGCGAGCGTCGTGTTGATGATGTGCAAAAAGCTGATGGCAAACAGCAGGCGTATATAAGAGGCGTCGTTGGTGACGCGCGAGGTGATTTCTCCTGTAGGGAAATCACCCTGGAAGGTCGGGTCGAGCGAGGCGATCTTGGCGTAGAGTTCGTTTCGAACGTCGAACTCGATGTAACGACCGGCGTTAAAGATCAGAATGCGCGAAGCGATCCTCGCGATGGCGGCACCGATCGCGAGCCCGATGATGGTGACGCCGACGAGCACGAGGCTGTGCTGCGTGGTCTCGTCGATGCCTCCCGAGGTATCCTTGAGCGTCTGGACCGCGCTGCCGATCTGGGCAGGGATCTCGAGCCCGAGCAGGTTGGTGATCACGAGCGCGATGGCGCCCCCGAGGAACCATGCTCCATACTTGGTGAAGTATCCCCAGAGGTGCGCGCGGCGTTGCGCGGCCGGGATCTGGACCGTCTGTGACGTGGACTTCTTGGACATCGGATCGATTCCCTCGATGCAGCTTTCTTGCTGGGCTCGGCGAGGTGCGGCGAGATGGCGGGCTCTGGTGGAGATGCGCCGTCCTGGCGTCGAGGTGCTCTACCGAGAATAACGCGAATGTTCAAGAGGTGTTGTTTGCAGGACGCCTTAGCGGATGCGCAGGCCGATGCGTTCCCAGCGAACTTCGCCGGTTTTCGGGTCCTGCGACCAGAGGATGTAGCGGGGGGCGCCGCGCAACTTGTCGAACGAGAGCGAGCCGAAGTTGCGGCTGTCGCGGATCTTGCCGCGTTCGTTCCCGATGGGGAGCTGCGAGCGATTATCCGAGAGCAGGAACATGCGCTGGTTGCCAAGCTTCATCGGCGCGATGGAGATGTTGGTGATGCCGTGGTTGGCCATCGCGATGAGGTAGCGCACGTCCTCGTTGTGCTCGACCATCGCGAGCATTCCGGGCTTCTCGAGGATGCCCTTGCTCGATTCGTAGGGGATGCGATCGAGCGGTTCGTCATCGAGGTAGAGCATGTCCCCCTCGACGCGGATGATATCTCCGCCGAGCGCCACGACGCGCAGAATGTGCACGGGAGCGTCCGGCTTGTCCGCGCTCACGGCGACGACATCTCCTCGCTGCGGGCCTCCCTTGGCGATTCCCTGGCGATCGATCAAGACCTGATCTCCGGGCAGCAACGTCGGGTACATGCCCGCGTGTTTGATCGGCGCGACCGTGATCAGGTGGCGCTCGGTCAACTCCACGCTGACAATCATCGGCGCCAGGTACGTCAGGGCTGCCACCAGAGTGTAGAACATCCAGTGATTGTAAGGTTGGAGCAGGTACTCGTGCTCGATATCCTCATCCTCGATGATGTCGCGCACATCGAGCGCGGCCAGCGCGCAGAACACGAACCAAGCGAGCAACAGGACCAATAGCGGCAGCAGTGGGAAGAACTTGAGCCAGGTCATCAGGATGATGAACAGCTCGACGAGCAGGACAAAGAGGAAGTTGATCGTGATCCCTTTGATCAACCTTCCGACGTACATATACCCGACGCCCGGACAGAGGAAGGTCAACAACGTGGCCACATGGTATGGTCGCGCGCTTGTCTCGCCGAGGTACTCGATATCGCTCAGGTTGGAGTTGCTCAAAGCCATCTTCAATGAAGCAGGGATCGTTGCCTCTCGCCTCGACCATCGGTGGTCTGCTTCTTCTTAAGTTAATCTGCGGGGCGCAAACATTCAACGCCGCGTTGATGACACAGCGTCTGCGCCCCCGAAAACTGCGCCTGCGAACGCTACTCGCTCTCGCTGTCGAAGCGTGGCTTGGCGTGGCTGTGACCTTCGCGATCCTCGTCCCAGTCGATGCCGAGCACCTGATACTCGCGACCGTAGGGGTAGTAGATCTGATGCTCGCGGAATGCGCGTTTGACGCGCTCGGTGACGTCGGTGATGAAGGCCGTCTCGTAGCGAGCGTCGATCACGTATGCCTTGGCCGAGATGGTCGTGGCGTAGGTGATGGCGGTGACCTCGTCCTTGACGTTGATAACGACGGGCTTGTGCAAGAAGACATACTTGCTGGTGACGCATGCCTCGTAGACCAGGCGCTTGGCCAGCTCGAAGTCTTCCGTGACGGCGATATGGAACTTGATGACGACCATCATGTCGAGCGCGCCGGAGTTGGCGGACGCGACCGCTTCGGTGAGGAACTTGTTGTTCGGTATGGAGACCTCGTTGTCATCGAGCGTGACGATGCGCACCGAGCGCAGGCCGATCTCCTTGACCTCTCCATAGGTGTCGCCAAAGGCGACGCGGTCTCCAACCTGGAAGGGCTGGTCGATGAGGATGAGAATGCCGCTCATCAATGAACTCGCGGTGTCCTTCAGGGCAAAGCCGATGGCCACCGCCAACGTACCGCCGAGGCCGATCAGCGCCTTGTTGTCACCGTCCCCACCAAAGAACGTCATCACCAGCAAGTAGCCGCAGACGACGAAGATGCCGAGGCGAGTGAAGCTCTGGACCTTCTTGAAGAGGAGGCGGCGTTTTGCCTGACCTTCTCCCATGCGGTCGAGCGTGGCGAGCGCGGCGCGGTTGACCAGAAACCCGAGCCCGATCACCACCGCCGCGATGGTGATCTTTGTGAAGTCGAACAGATCGACGGCTTGCGCGATCTGGTTCACGTCAGGTTCAGCTTGTGCCAGCAACGTCAGAAACATCGCAGATGACTCCCGTTATCGTCTCGAGTGATTCCTTCGAGAATCAGTCGTAGAGGTAGTTCGAATCGGTCAGGTGTTTGAGCACCTGCCTGAAGTAGAGCGCGCGCAGTGATGCGCGCCCCTGCGCGTCGAGTTCGATGATGTCCATCTCCTCGAAGTAGTTGAGCGCCATGCTGCAAAATCCCTCGTCGGTGTTGACGATCTCGGCGATCTCCTTTGTCGAGAGCTTGCCGTGCTGGGCGATGGCCGTGAGCGCGAACCAGTAATTGTCCGCCATCGTCTGCGTGACGCGCGGCGGCGGCATCTTGAACAGGCCGACCTGGATGATGTCATCGGCCTCGCCAGGCTTCAGGCTGCGCAGCCAGTAGAGCAGGGCAACCCGTGGGTTCCCCTTGCAGAACTCGTGCAGCAGGCGGAAGTACCCACGCGCGCTCTTGACGACCTCGAAGGAGATATCCTCTCCCTCGTCGCGCGTGACCACGAGGTCCGTAAAGTTAGGCTTGCAGCCTGTCATCATCGTGCGCTTCGAGATCAACTCTTCGATGTCCGATTCGGTCCACGGTTGGATCTGAATCACCTTCCCGAAGTAGTGTTCGCGGCGCTTCACGCGCGTCAAATACGACCAGCTAAAGTGGTTGAAGCTCAACACCCAGAAGTGGAGCCCATCGGTGAGGTTCACGATCTGGAGGAAGAACTCGATGGCGTCGAAGCCGCCAATGCGTCGCAAGAAGAGCGCGTGGCAATCGTCCAACACGATCGAGCGTGGCGGTTGAGCGAGCAGCGCTCTGATCAATGACTTCTGTGATTTCGGCACGCGCGGCAGATCGAACAGGTGCGCCATGAACTCGCAGACATCTTCCTTGGTGATGATCTTGTCGATGAACTGTCCCGCGACAGGTTGCGTCGGCGTGTGATCGCAGAGCTCGAAGAGCCGCTCCGTGATCTGAAACAGCGTGGTCGACTTCCCGACACCTGACTCCCCGATGAGCGCGATCGAACCCTGCTTCTTGTTCGCCTGCCACGAGACGTAGTGCTTGATCACATCTCCGGCCAGATCCTGCTGACGCTCTCGCTCGATGAGGTAGATTTCATCGGTCAATGGGACATCTTGAAAGTATTGCTTGAAGCTCGATGGGAGCGCCGCGAGCTGCACGGCGTCATTGATGCCTTGCTCCTGATCCTTGCGAGCCTGGTCGCGTTGTTGCAACTCGACGCGCTTTCGGAAGATGAAGTTGTTGATGCGCTTGCTCCACTCCGTCTCGAGCAGGTAGCGCCGACCGAGCCTGGCGCCCTCGACGCCGATGACGTAGACCGACGCGACGCCGATCACGAGCACGCCCCAGATGCGGTCCTTGTTGTCATTGACGAACTGCACCGAGCGCGGCAACCGCTCGGCGGCCAGCCGCTCGAAGCCTCGCGCGATGTCGTCCTTCCAGGTCGAGAGCACGGAGTAAATGACGGCGATAAAGCCCCAGGTCGTGGCGATGTCGATCAGGCGCCAGATGACCGAGTGCCCCATGAGCGCGACGACCGCCTCGGGGACGTAAATCACGATCAACCAGAACCAGATGATCACCTTCGCGCTGCGAACGAGCTTTCGCGCGCGGTTGACCTCGATCGAGAGGACGTCGACCCCCTCTTGCATCTCCGCGCCGTCATAGTCGCCCTGAACGACCTTCTCCGGCTCGCGCACCGTGCGCGGGAGGATGATCACCGAAATGATCGTCGTCGTGATGCGGAAGATGAAGATGGCGTTGACGACCCACTGCAAGTACCTCGCCTCGGGCAACACGTCGCGAATGTAGAACAACATGTAGGTGATCGAGGCAAACAGCGCGATGGGGCCAAAGACGTTCCGAATGACCTCGCCGCTCTTGATCGTGAAGTTGGGATATTGCCTGAAAAACCTGCGCTTGAGCGCCAGCTCGGTGCCCTTGCGGATAAGCCCCTGTCCGCGCGTGCGCGCCATAAACAGAGCGACCATCACGATCAGCAAGCGCCAGATAAACCCACCGACCCAGGCCCAGAGGCTGATGCTAAGAGGATCTCCGATGATGGCGAGCGCTGACGCGATCCTCGTCGAGACGTGCATCGTCACGCGCATCACCGCGAGCTGGAGGCCCATGCGCGCCTCCTGCCAGTTGCGATCGTTGGTGAGCGAGTAGAACTCCGAGCGCTTCTGCGAGGAGAGCTTTGGCAACAACAGCTCGAGCTCCTCCTCGAAGAAGTTGAGCCTGTCGGTAAGCATCGTGTGGCGTTCGAGGACATGGTCGAGCTCGAGCTTCGCGATATCACGGTCGAGCTGGGCGACCTTGAGCTCGGTGGCGGCGAGCTCTGCGCGCGCCTTGCCAAGCTCCGTCTCGCTCTCGTCGCGTTGTCGCTCTGCTTGCTCGAGGCGCTCCTTCGCGCGCGTCAACGCGCGCTCTTTCATGGCGAAGTCGCTCGTTCGACTGGTCATCTCCTCGCGGATCGCCAAAAAGTCAGTGCGCGTTTTCCTGCGCTCGTCGCGCACCTTCCTGAAGGTCTTGTCGACCTCTTCTTGCTTCTTCTGGTCGTTGATGTCCTTGGGGAGCTGCTCGATGAAGACCAACAGCTCGTCGCGGCGTTGCGCGAAGGCGGTCTTCTCGGCCTCGGCTTTCTTGGCGAGCTTCTCCTCGAGCGGTGCTATCTCCTCGGTCAGCTTGACGACGCGTTCGGCCACCTTGCTCTGATCCGATAACAGGCTGCGGAGTTGCTCGGTCTTTGCCGTGGCTTGCTTTGCCTTGATCTCGTCGAGCTCGGCCTGCGCGGTCTTGCGCGCGTTTTCAGCGGCGGCCTTGCGCTTCTCCTCGGCCTCTCTTGCCTCGATCTCTTTCTGCCTGCGCGCGGCTTCCTCCGCGCTGAGCGCGGCGAGGTAGGCGCTCACGAGATCGTTCTCGGCGCGCCATGTCTTGGCGCTCTCGCGCAACAGCGCCAGGGCGCTCTTCTGGCGCGCTTGATCCAGGCGCGTGAGCGCGAGCTGCACGCCCAGGTCGAGCTTTACCTCGGGAGGATAGGAGGGGTTGCCGAGCTGCTTCTCGAGGACGCGCTCCTCCCCCTTGATGAGCACTTGCTGATCATCGAAGCTCGTCGAGAGCGCCTCGAGCGTGCTCGCCTGCGCCGCCGCGCGCGCCTTGTAAATCGTGAGCGCGACGCGATCGTTGAGTTCGCGATCGCCGTAGCCATACTTTGCCTTGAGATCCTGGCGACGCTGATCCTCTGCCTTTTGCTCTGCGACCCTGGTCGCGTCGGAGCCTGGCTTCGGGTTTGTTTGCTGCGCGTGCGAGGTCGTCAGCGACAGCGCGATGGTGAGCAGCGCGAGCGCTGCGAGCGCGCGCCTTGCGGCTGAAGATGTAGAACAGACATAGCGGTGCATGAGTGAAGGCACTCCCTTGGAATGCAAGGATTGTGAGAGATTCAGCCTAGGAGTCCTCTGGAACCTCTTCAATCTCCGATTTGGCATCGTCGAGATGCGCTATTATTTAGGCCCATGCGTCTCGCATGCAAGCGCCCCGGCCACAGATTTGCGAAAGGAAGAGGCGTTTTGACAAGGAAGTCACGCGTGAAGTAATACTCGAAGGAGTCGAATGAGACCGCGAGGTGGCGCTGTCACCTCTCAGAGCGCGCATGGCCTGTGCGAGAGCAAGGGACCCAAGAAGGAATCGATGGCGTTGGGGCAGGGATTTTTGTCGAGGTTAAAGCGACCTCTGTGCGTGTGCTTGTTCGTATGCCTGTGCGCGCTCACTGCATGCTCGAGCAAGCGCTTCGAGTTCGTCTGGTCGGATCGCTACATCGAAGCCGCGAGGCTCCACGATCAGGAGCGCTATACGGAGGCATCCGAGCACTACGCGCAGCTCCTGAAGCACGCCCCTGACGAAGAGAAGAAGCGCCTGATCCTGTATCGCATGGCGCTCATGCAAGAACAGCAGGGCGAGGTCGACGCCGCGCTCGAGAGCTACACCGAAATCTATGAGGACGAGCGCGCCGACGAGTATGGTTCGCGCGCTTTGCGCGCGAGCATCCTGATCTACCGAGAGCGTGGCGACCAGGCGCGCGCCCGCGAGCTCACGCTCGCCACCGTCGATAAATACCCCGAGTCCATTGCCGCCGAGCACGCCTTGCGTGACATCCGAAAGTGGCACCGCGAGGAAGGACGAGCCGCCGAGATGGTCGAGTACCTGCTCGCGACCTCCAGCGCACACAAGGGCACCGAGATCGAGGACTTCGCGTTGATGATGCGCGGCGAGGTGTTCGAGGAGGATCTCTCTCAGGACGAGGACGCGATCGGTGCCTACGAGAAGGTTATCGAGCTCGCCTACCAGGGGAAGCTCGCCGACGACGCCATCTGGCGCATCGCGCAGATTCATATCCGCAACAAGCGCTGGGACAAGGCGCTCGAGTACCTCGATCGACTGGTCGCCGAGCACCACGAGAAGTCCTGGTTTATCGGCGATTATAACTCCGAGTTCGCCGATGAAGCGAGGTTGGAGAGCGGGCGGATTTACCTCGAAGAGCTCGAGGATTACGACGCGGCGATCGTGCAGTTCGAGAAGTTTATCAAGGAGTTCCCGAACTCTCGCCTCAAGGATGACGCGGCCTGGGAGGTCGTCAAGGCGATCGAGCTCAAGGGGGACGCCAGCGCCACGCGCGAGGCGATGGAGGACTTTATCAAGGACTACCCCGAGAGCCGCTACGTGCGCGTCGCCAGAGCAAGGCTCGGCGCCAATGATGGGGCAGGGAACACACCATGATCGTCGTCGAAAACGTCACCAAGTATTACGAGGGACGCCCCGTCCTCGAAAACGTCAGCGTGGAGATCCCCGAGGGTACGAACCTCGGCGTCATCGGCCCCGGTGGTTGTGGCAAGTCGCTGCTGCTCAAGATCATTTGTGGCCTGGTCAAGCCGGATAAGGGGCGCGTCGAGATCGATGGCGTCGACGTCCACAAGCTCAAGGAGACGGAGCTCGCGGACCTGCGTTTTCGTATCGGGATGCTCTTTCAGAACTACGCGCTGTTCGACTTCATGAACGTCGCTGATAACATCGCTTTCCCCTTGCGACAGGCGGGTGAGACCGATGAGGACGAGATCAAGCGTCGTGTCCAGGAGATGCTAAACGCCATCGACTTGCCAAAGATCGGGCACCAGTATGGCAGAGAGTTATCCGGTGGGATGAAGAAGCGCGTGAGCTTCGCGCGCGCTGTGATTCGACGTCCTCCGATCATCTTCTACGATGATCCTACGGCGGGCCTCGATCCGGTGACGAGCTCCAAGATCTTTTTGTTGCTGCGGGATATTCGCGACAACTACGGCACCACCTCCATCACGATCAGCCATGATATCGAGGGGATCAAAGAGATCTGCGACAACTTCGCGATGTTTGACCGTGGGAGGCTCGTCTTTCACGGCACGCGCGCCGAGATCGAGCAGACCGATATCAAGATCGTGCGTCAGTTCTGGGATGGATTTAGCGACGACGAACTCAACGTTTAGATGATAGGTTGTGCTCGAAACGCACGATCTGGCAGGCACCGGGAACGGGGAAAGGCAACAGCGCATGGCGCAACTCAAGACAGTCATCGAGAGCCCGATTTCGGCCATCGGCAACCGCTTTATGCAGTGGTCCGCCGAGGTCGGCGGTATGGTCATGCTCATCGGTCAGATCTTTGCTCGCCTCAACCCCCTCAAGCTCGATGGCCCCGAGACCTGGCGCAACATGTACCGGATCGGCGTCAAGAGCTTCCCCATCATCCTCGTGACCGCGCTGCTCACTGGCGCGATCATGGTGATCCAGTCGGGGACCTATATCCAACAGTATGGCGCTTATGGGTTGCTCGGTTGGGGGGCAGGCTACAGCGTCCTGCGCGAGGTCGGGCCGATCCTTATCGGGTTGATGTTCTCTGGCCGCGTCGGCGCGAATAACACCGCCGAGCTCGGCACGATGAAGGTCACAGATCAGATCGACGCGCTGCGTGCGCTCGCCATCGATCCGCTAGGATACCTCGTCGTCCCCAGATTCTATGCGATGATCCTGATGATGTTCCTGCTCGTCGTGGTCGGGGACTTCACCGCCTTGCTCGGCGGCGCGGTCACGAGCCAGTACTTGCTCGGCGTCGATATGGAGCTTTTCGCCTGGTCGATCGTGACCTACATCAAGCTCGAGGATCTCTTCCACGGGCTGTTTAAATCGATCGCGTTCGGCTTCGCCATCGCCGTGATTTCATGCCACTTCGGGATGTCCACCAGCGGCGGCGCCGTGGGCGTCGGGCGCGCGGTGAACGCGAGCGTTGTCGGCAGCGCCATCGCCATCTTTGTCATCGACTTCATCTTCACCTACGCGTTCCTCTAGAGAACCCCCGAGGAGATCTTGTCCACCAGCCCGAGTGATACCCTCGATGAAGGATCGCACGAAGCGCCAGCAGAGGATGGCGTCTTCGCGCGCTTGCTCGCCAGCGTGGGCAGGCCGATCGTGGATCTGTATGGCATCGGCAAGGGGATCACGGAGATGTTCTTTCTGACCTTTTACTACCTGGTAAGAGGTCGAAAGCGGTGGGGCGCGATCTTCGAGCAGATGCACGAGATCGGCAACCGCTCGGTGGTGTTCATCGCGTTCACGCTCGGGTTTTTGGGGATGATCCTGATCTATCAGGCGTCCTTCCAGGCGATGAAGATCACGGGTGATTTGCAGCTGCTCGGCGCGCTGTTTATCCAGCTCCTCTGGCGCGAGTTCGCGCCGACGATTACCGCGCTCATGCTCGCCACGCGCGTCGGGACAGGGATGGCCGCACAGCTCGGCTCGATGGTCGTCACCGAGCAAGTCGACGCGCTCAAGATGTGCGCCGCGCAGCCTGTAGAATACCTCGTCGTCCCGAGGTTCATCGCGTCCGTGGTGATGACCGTCGTGCTCACCCTGTTCGCCGTGCTGGTCTCTTATATGGCTGGCGCGGTCACCGCCAACGTGATGTTCAACGTCAACTACCTGACGTTCTTCAACTTCTCGTTTGTCTCCTGGTTCGACCTCATCATCGGCCTCGTCAAGGCGCTCGCTTACGGCACCGCGATCCCAGTGATTTCGTGCTACGCGGGCTTCGCCGTCCATGGCGGCTCGGCGGGTGTGGGGCGCGCGACGACGCAGGCGGTTGTCTACGCCTCGCTCGCGGTGGTCATCCTCGACTTCCTGATCTCGGGCGTCGGCTTTATCTACCTCATCTTCCTCGCGTGACTGCACAATCCATGACTTCTTCGCTTCGCGCCTGCGTTGGCGCGCTCTTCTTGATCCTGGGTGGGATCGCCTGGCCCGCGTCAGCGTGGGCGGATGCGCCTGTCTCGATGGCGAGGTTTGGCCAGCGCTACATCACCGTCGGGTTCACCACGCAACCTGGGCTCTCCTTCGACGAGGATGAGCCTCCCACTGATGCGCACCGCGCGACGACGCTCTCGTTTGGCAACTCGCTCAAGCTCGGGCTGCATCACTTGCTCCATCCGCGCTTTACCATGAGCGCCGAGGCTGACCTCGGCTTGCAGTGGATCGATGATCACACCATCGCCAGAGATGGCGTCGCTGACAGCGAGCGCGCCATCTTCTGGCAGCTTGGCTTGATGGGGCGCTTTATCCCGAGCGGAGACCTGAGCGGTTTCTCACTCGGGATGGGGATGCACATGTTTCACGCGGGGTTGGAGGACGCGCCTGTGCGCGCGCTCGACCTGGAGATGCGCCTCGGGTGGTTGATCTGGCAGGGCGAGACCGATCCTCGCTTTGTCATGCTCGAGGTCGGCTGGGGCTTGCCGTTTGTGAGCGGCTTCAAGCTCCCCGAGGATTTTGGCGCCGAGCCTGTGCCTCTCGACAACGACTGGTCCTGGTCACGCGGCGTGATCGCGATCCAGACCTCGTTTTGAACTCCTCCAACATGGAGAGAAACAAATGATGCAACGAACTCGCAGGGGCGTCCTCATCACCGCGCTCCTTTCTTGTGCTGCCATGGCGATGCCCGGGTGTCGCGGTGGCAAGGATGACAAGACCCCCGTGGAGGTCGTCCCCAAACGACCCGCGCCCTCGGCGGTGTTCGCGCAGAACGCGAGCGCGTTGCCACAAGGTGCGCTCATGATCGGGTACTTCGATATCGGCGGTGTCTTCACGCCGACGCTCGATGGCTTGCTGAATCCGGGTGATTTTCCCGAGCAGAAAGACAACCTGACGATGATGAAGAGCAAGATCGCGCGCATCTTCGGGAAGTCCATCGGATTTGACCCGAGCGCCGCTGACTACATGATGTATGCCGTTTACGGAGACGCGCGCGAGGAGATCGCGTTTGTGTTCGGAGGCGTCACGCTCGCTGATTTGCCCGATGCCGCAGGGATCGAGGTGAACGGGACCAGGTTCTTGCAACTGACGGACTACGAGTCGGATAGCATCGCGCCGATTTTTGGGCGAAACCTCCCGGATAATTCCGGCGTGGTGCTGTTCACTACCGAGGCGCTGGCGAAGGCATCCGCAGATCCTGCAAAGAGCCTCGCCACGGATGAGAACAATCGCGCGGTTCGCGCGATGAAGTCCGCCGGAGCAATGCCCGACGCGACCGTCTTCGTGGCGCTCGATTTGTACAACCCGAACTTCAACCTCCAGCGAAAGAAGATGGAGCGGGAGATGGGCAAGATCCCACTCTCGCTCGCGGTCGGTGGGAACAAGTCCAGGACCAGGCTGGTCATGCGCAGCATGCCCGGTGAGGCCGAGGCGTTGGGCCAGCGCATCTCGGATGCGGCAGAGAAGTTTCAAGCCGAGGTGCTCGAAGAGTTCGCGGGCGATGGTGACTTGAAGACGCCAGCGACCGAGGAGCTCGTCGAAGTCTACATGCGCTATCTGTTGCTCAACTACATCCTCTATTTGGAAAAGCCCGAGGTGAAAGGGGACCATGTCAGCTACACGTTCCCCGCGCTCACCGATCCTTTGATGTTGACGGTGCTCGGTTTCGGGGGCTGGCTCGCGCCAGTGTCCTTTACGAACAACGAGCAATGGTGGGTGTACGAGGAGTTCCGGCAGGCATCTCAGAGCCTCATGTTCGGTACCGTCACCGCGATCACAAAGAGCGGCCCAGATGGTTCGCTCACGTGTGAGTTGCCTCCTTCGACGACCCCGAGCGCGACGAAGGTTCCGGCAGGTGGTGAATACGTCGACATCAAGCTCGACTCCAGCTGGGACCCCTATGATACCGGGGCGTTCGAGGAGCGCGAGACGACGCGGTTTGTCTATCAGTTCGAGCGCGTGGATGCTCGCACCTTACTCCTCAAGGCGAGCGCGGATATCGTCGAGGGCGGCGAGAAGACCGAGCTCGAGGCGACGCTCACGCTCGATGATCAGTGCACCTATGAGTTCGTGTTTAGCCCGATGCCTGAGGAGTGGAAATGAGCGTGTTTATCAAGAAAGCTCTCTTTGGCGCGCTGGCTTGTTCCCTTGTCGCGGTCGCTCCTGGGTGTCGCCAGAAAGAGGATAGCAAGGACGAGGTCGTCGAGAAGCCTGCCGCCGCCATGAGCCCGACCCCCTCGGCGTTGTTCTCCAGGCACATCGCGATGCTCCCGCCAAAACCGATCGCGGTCGGGTACTTCGACATCGCCCGCGTCCTCTCTCCGCGACTCGATGATCTCTATGCGCCGACAAACGAGCCGGAGCAGATCGATAACCTCGAGAAGATGCGCCAGGAGGTCTCGGTCATCTTCCTCTCGAACTTTGGCGTCGATGTTTCTGCCACGAACGCCGCGCTTATGGTCGTTACTGACCATGGCTTCGCGCTTGTCCTCGATGGGGTGAAGCTCCCCGGTGAGAATGAGGGCAAGACGCTCGAGACGGAGGAGATCGTCGGCGAGGCGGTCTACAAGTTTCAGGATGACAACAACGCGCGCTTCCCCTTGCTGTATATGCGCGAGCTGGCCAATGAGTCCGGAGTGATCCTCTACAGCTCGCGCGAGCTCGTCGAGGGCACGATGTCCTCTGGAGAAGGGCAGGCCGCAGAGATGGGCGCCTTTGTCGAGAAGTGGCAAGGCGCGGGGCGCCCGCGCGCGTTCTTCACAGCTGACCTGCGCGCCAAGGCGTTCGCTGATTTGCGTTCTTCTATCGAGAATGAGGTCGGCCAGTTGCCAGATCAGGTGGTCGTCTCGATCGAAGAGCGCACGCTCGTGAAGATGGTCGGTTCCAGGTTCGAGATGAAAGGATTGGCTGACAGGATCGACGCGGGCTACAAGGTGATGACCGCCGCGCTCGAGAAGCGCAACAAGGACTACTACGAGATGGGGGGACACCCGCTCGTGGGCGCTTCGGGGACCTATGCCTCGTTCCTGCTGCTCAACTACGGGATGTACCTCGAGCGCTATGAGTTGAGCGATGAGGCGCTGACGTACTCGTTCCCCAGGCTCGATGATCGATACCTCCCGTTCTGGTCGAGCGCGCTCGCGAGCGTGGCGATTCCCAGCTTTTTGCGCGCGGTGAAGAAGAGCAAGGTCAGCGAGGTCGATCGCGTGATGGCGTCGCTCTCGCAGCAGATCAAGGATAAGATCGATTCCAAATACGGCGCGGGCGGTAGTTGCGAGCTCCCCTCGGGCGCTGGACCTTCCTCGCCCGTGCCCACAAACGGGAGCAAGGTCTCGCCGCAGTTCGATGATCCGGGCTGGAAGAGTTATGATACGGGCAGCCTCGGGCTCTCTGATGGCGCTTACTTCTCCTATCGCATCCTCCGTATGCCGAGCGATGGCGACGCAGAGTTTGTGGGAGGAGACACGCAGCCCACGATGGTGATCGAGGCGACCGCAGACTTCTCCGAGGGTGGGCCGATGCACACCGTCGAGCAGGCGATCTATGTGGGGGTTGATTGCGAGGTCTCGATCGTCCCGCTCGTGATCATGAACGAGTTCGAGTGAGTCGGCGCGCAAACGGGATGGGGTGAGGTATGGGACGTATTGTCTTCAAGAACATCTACAAGAGCTTCGGGCCAAAGCACATCTTGCGTGGCGTTGACCTCGAGGTGAACCCTGGCGAGGTGTTCTTTATCATCGGGCAGTCCGGGGCGGGGAAGTCCGTCCTGGTCAAGCACCTGGTGGGGTTGTTGATGCCTGATAAGGGGCAGATCTTTCTCGACGATCTCGAGATCACGAGCTTGAGCGAGAAGGAGTTTTACCCCGTCCGAAAGCGCTGCGCGATGGTGTTCCAGAACTCGACGCTGTTCGACTCGATGACCTTGCAGGAGAACGTGGCGCTGCCGATCCGCAAGCACCGCGATGTCTCCCAGAAGCAGGCGATGGAGATGGCGCTCGAGAAGCTCAGGCTTGTCGGGATGCATCACTACGCCACGCGCGTCCCGGCGGACTTTGGTGACGGGATGCAGAAGAAGGTGGCCATCGCCAGAGCGCTCACGCTCGACCCGGAGTATGTGATCTTTGACGAGCCCACCACGGGCATCGATCCGATCAGCGCGGCGATGGTCGACAAGTTGATCCGTCACCTCTCGGACAACCTCGGGGTGACGAGCATCGTCATCTCGCACGACCTGCGCAGCATCTTCGGGATCGCGGACAGGATCGCGATGCTCTACAAGGGACAGTTTATCCTCGATGGGACGCGTGACGCGTTCTTGAACAGCGACAACCCCATCGTGCAGCAATTCATTAACGGACGCCCGGACGGTCCAATGGAAGTGTGAGCGAGCCCGATTTTACTGGAGAAGAGGGCGTTCGATGCATCAGGCGCATGGTGAAAGTAACGCTTTCACCATGCGCCTGATGCATCTGAAGTATCGGTTTTAAGGGGCGGCCTGGAAAGTTCGGGTGCCGCTATTCAAGCGGTGCGCGTGGGTGCTATAGTGGCTGCGCACCAAAGGGAAGGACATGCCCTGCCAACTCATTTCACAGTCTGGGGACAGGGCAAAACGGCATTGACGAAGGTTCGATGAAAGAGACAGCAATCGAGGTCAAGGTCGGCGCGCTGGTTTTGTTTTCGCTGGCGTTGCTGGTCGGGTTTGTCTTCGTGTTGGGTGATTTCTCACTCGGCAAGGGGTTTACCTTTTACGTGGAGTTCGAGAACGCTGGCGGCCTCAAGCCCGGCGCGGACGTGGCCATCGCGGGTTTGAACGTGGGCAACGTCAAGAATCTCGAATTCATCGAGACCAACGCCAAGGCGGACGCCAAATCCTCCGAGCCGATGAACGCGGTGGCGGTTCGCGCCACGGTCAGCATCGAGCAGCGCTTCGCGAGCAGCGTGCGCGAGAACTCCGAGTTCTTTATCACCACGCGTGGTGTCCTGGGCGAGCCGTACATCGAGATCGTCACGGAGGATTTTGACAAGCCAGCGATCGCCACCAACGCGGTCTTGCGCGGCGTCGATCCGCCCAGGCTCGACCTCGTCGTCTCGCGCGCGATGCGCTTGCTCGAGATCGTGACGGACTTGCTCGAGAACCCCGAGATCTCGACAAAATCACTGCTCTCCAACGCGGCCACCCTCGTGCGCACCATCAACGAGATCCTCACGGAGAACCGCGACGACATCGACGGCACCATCAAGGGCGTGCACTCCTCGGCGGACGAGGCGAGCAAGCTGCTCACCTCGCTCAACGTCGCGGTGGAGGATGGCGAGGGGCTGCGTGATATGATCGGTGACTTGAGGATCGCCTCCAATGATCTCCGCTCCACCGCGCGAAACGCCAAGCGGCTCGCTTCGAGCGTCAACGGGCGCCTCGATCCGATCCTCGATGATGTCGAGAAGACCGCCAGCAACGCTCGAGAGGTCTCCGAGGCCGCCAACCGAATCGTCACCACCAACGAGCCAAAGATCAACGAATCACTCGACAACGTGCGCGACGCCACCGCCAACCTCAAGCTCGCCTCCGAGGATGCGCAGGTGCTCGTGCGCCAGATCAAGGACGGCGAGGGCACCGTCGGTCTGCTGCTCAATGATCGCGAGGTCTACGATGACCTCAAGGAGCTGATGCGCCAGATCAAGCAGAAGCCCTGGAAGCTCATCTGGAAGGAGTGATTTTCTCGCGCACCACCAGAGACTCCCCGTCGCG